>JAUIEL010000163.1 GCA_030428825.1 bacterium | reverse complement strand
GATCGCCTGCCATCACTGGCTCGGAGGCGCGGAGGCGTTGATCTCGGTCGAGCTCGACGAGCGGAGGAGTGCACCGAGTGAGAGGCGGTTCGGCGAGGGACGCGATCGGGACCGGTGAACGCCTCCGCGATTCCCGTGGAGACCGAGCGGAGTTCCCCTCACCGCTCCCTTCACCCCGCCAGCCCTTCCCGCGCGAGATACGCCGCGATCGCCTCCGCAGCGATCCGGTGCCCCTCGGCGTTCGGGTGGGCGTCGGCGGGGTGGACCCGGAGCGCGTCGACGTCGCGTCCGTCGAACGCCGGTTCGAGGTCGAGGAGGCGGATGTCGTGCTCGCGGCAGTGGAGGGCGACGATCGCGTAGGCGTCGTGCGTGGCGAGCCCGACCCCGGCGCGGAACAGGAGCGGGTAGAGGACGACGACGAACTCGACGCCGCGGCGCGCGCAGAGGTCGCGCGCGCGGACCAGCTCGTCGCGGGCCATCCGCCAGCCGGGGGAGTCCTGCGCGTAGAGGCGCGAGCGCGACTCGCCGAGGAAGACCAGGTACTCGCGGCGCACGATCCGGTCGGCGAGGCCGTCGGCGAGGCGGGAGAGACCGCGGAGCGCCCTCACGCGTTCGTCGGTGGTCAGGACGCGGTGGAGCGCCGACGGCGCGCCGAACTCGACCCCGGCGAAGCGCCCCTCGGCCCGGACGGCGGCGTCGTTCAGGAAGAACGCGAGGAGGACGACGTCGGGGGCGAACGGGACGACGCGCGTCTCGAGGAGGCGGACCTCCTGGCGGGTGTCGTACGCGTTCACGCCGCAGTTCATCACCTCGTGCGGCCGGTCCGGAGCGGCGTCGGCGAGCGCGCGCGCGAGCTGCGCCGGCCAGGTCTCGTCGTCGCCGACTCCCTCGCCGAAGGTGTACGAGTCGCCGAGGCAGGCGATGCGGCGGGCCGCGGTCCGTTCGATCGGGACGACCGGGCCGCGGAACCCGTGACGGTTCGTCGAGCCCTCCACGACCAGCGGCGGGCGGCCGTCGCCGTACGCGTAGCGCGACTCGAACCGCGCGCCGGGACGATTCGTGAACCGCAGGCGATCGTCGTCGACCTTCCGGAACGTCACCGGCGCCGGACGGACGACCGGCGGCGTGGCGCCGAAGCCGACCACGCGCGCGACCCCCTCGGCGAGGAGGAGCGCGCCGACGACGGCGGCCGCGGCGAGGCCGAGGCGGGCGAGCAGCCGGCGCCTCCTCATCGCGCGAGCACCTCCGCCTCGAGGGGGAGGACGCGCCCGGCGAAGGCGTCGACGAACGCGCCCTCGACCCGGGGATCGATCCGCGTGACGACGTCGAGCCCCGCCGGGATCGCGGACGGCGGTCGGAGGAACCGTTGGCGGATGCCCCACGCCAGTCCTCGGACGAACGGCGCGCCGATCGACGGATCGAAGGCGGCGTGCACCTCGACCAGCGCCCCGAGGTTCGGGTTGTACGGGTCGTACACGAGGCCGAGCTGCATGCCGTACCCCTCGGCGACCGCGCGCGCGTGGTCCGCCGGGAGCGAGCGGAGCAGCCGCGCCGACCGCTCGACGAACCTCCGCACCCGGTCGAGGCCGGCGACGGCGCGCGGCGCCTCGAGGCCGAGGCCGACGCCGTGGAGGAGCGCCTCGCGGACGACGGGTTCGAGCCGGTCGATCCGCCCCGAGCGCGCCGCGCCGGTCAACGCGTCGCGGCGCGACGAGAGGAAGCGGCCGACCGCGGTCGCCCGGAACAGCTCCGGAGCGTCCGCCGGAGCGTCGTCGGCGTCCCCCGTCTCGCCGAGCAGGCGCCCGGCCTCCTTCGCGACGGCCGGCGCGACGAATCGGAAGCGGAGCGTCCGGAACCGCGCGTCTCCCCGGTCGATCCGCGCCAGGAGGCGGGCGAGCGCGTCCGCGTCCCCGGCGACCGTCCGGTGGAGGTGGCGCGTGAACCATTCGTAGCACTCCCCTCGACCGGTCGTGCGCGAAGCCGCGTCCCCGCGGACGACGGCGGGGAGCGACGCCGCGCCGGCGGCGGACAGGAGCACGACCGGGACGAGCCCCCATCGGCTCCGCGCCGCGCCGATCGCCGTGAACGCGAGGAGCGCGAGGACCATCGGCGCCAGGTGCCGGTTCGTCGCCCCGGTGCCGACCTCCTCGACGACCGTCAGCTCCGACACGGTGTAGAGGACCGCGACCATCGCCGCGTGCAAGGGGAAGAAGAGGGCGCCGCGGACGCCCCGGCGGAGCGCGAGCAGGCCGCCCAGCGTGCCGAGCCCGAGCCCGAGCACGAACAGCGTTCCCAGCCAATCGCCGACGGGAGGCGACGTCCCGCCGAACTCGAGCGCCGTCGCGAGGTCGCCGGTGAACAGGCCGGAGAGCTTCGCGAGCCGACCGTCGGTCGCGGCGGCGGCCGCGCCTTCCGCCGGGCCGCCCTTCGTGAAGACGCCGGAAAGGAGGAGCGCCACCCCGCCGCCGTCGAACAGGAACGACGGGGCGGCGAACAGCGCCGCGCCGCCGGCGAGGGCGGCCAGGTGGCGCGCCTCCGGTCGGCGTCGGTCACGCAGGTGGCGGAGCGCGAGCATCGCCGACAGGAGGAGCGCCGGCAGGAGCGCCTGCAGGTGGAAGAACCCGGCGAACCCGACCGCCGCGCCGAAGGCGAACGCGCGACCGAGCGTCGGGCCGTGCCGGGTCCAGGCGAGGTACGCCGCGAACGTCAGCAGGACGGGGAGCGCCGACTCGAGGTGGGAGGCGAGTCCGAGCGTCGAGAGCTTCGCGATCATCGGCGGCGCGAACAGCAGCAGGACGCCGCCGGACCATGCCGCGCGCCGCGAGAAGTGCCGGTCGAGCAGGCCGACCAGCAGCACCGCCGTCGTCGCGTGCCAGACGACGGGGAGGAGCTTCATCGTGATCGAGGACGCGCCGAAGACGGCGTAGACCGGCGCGAGCAGGAGGCCGAACAGGACGGAGCCGCGCGCGTGCGGCACGATCGGCAGGGCCGGGACGTCGACGTCGATCCGGTCGAGCAGCGCCCGCGCGATCGTCCCGGCGTGGACCTCGAACGGGTACCAGGTGTCCCGGTGGGCGAGCAGGACCGGCAGCCTCGCCAGGAGGACGGCGAGGCCGAACAGGAGCGCCAGCAGGACGGTTCCACGGCGGTCGATCACGGCGCACAGGATACGGCCCGTCCCGGCCGACCGCGCGAACGAGGCGGTCGCCCGCGGCGCCGGCGGGCCGGGCCGCCTCGACGAACCCCGCAAGCTCGACGTCCTCGGGCGTCGATGATCCCCGGTGGGGCGGCGTCGCCCCTCGGAGGTCCGTCCATGCGCTGCCCGTACTGCGCCGAGGAGATCCGGGACGAGGCGATCGTCTGCCGGTTCTGCGGAGCGACCAGGGAGGAGGAGGAGTGGGGGCCGCCGCCGCCCCCGGCGCGGCCCGAGGGCCCCGGTTTCTTCTTTCGCTCGAGCGGCGCGCTCTTCGTCGTCTCCGGCGCGCTCGAGCTCCTCTCGCCGACCGCGCCCGTCCCGCTCCTCGGCGCGCTCCGCGGCGGCCCGGTGGCGGTGGCGTTCCACCTCCTCTTCGCGGCGGCGTTCCTCGCGATCGGCGTCGGACTGTGGCGAGGGGCGGGCTGGACCGTCCGCGGGGTCCTCGCCGGGGCGGTCCTCTACTCGGCCGACAAGATCCTCTACTTGTTCGACGCGCGGGCCCGGCAGGCGGAGGTGACGCGCGACCTCGCCGCGCATCCGGAGGTGACCCAGCTCGTCGACCTCTCGGTGGTCGACGACGGCCTCCGCCTGGTGGCGGCGGCCACGCTCCTCGGCTTCTGGCTGTTCGTCCTCCTGGTGGTCCGGCGGCGCGACCGCCTGCAGGGCGCGACCGTCTGAGAGCCGACGTCCGTATCGTGGGGGGATGACGCGCTCCGGACTCCTCTCCCTCCCCGAACGTTCCGTCCGGCTCCTCCTCCTCGCGGCGCTGGTCGTCGGTCCGATCGGCTGCGGTCTGCCGCGGCCGGACGGGGAGGAGTCGTTCGCCGCGGCGGACGACGTCGCGCTCGAGCGGCTGGCCGACGGGGTCTGGAGGCACGTGACGATCGGCACCCTCGCCGACGGCTCGCGCGTCGCGGCGAACGGCCTGGTCGTGGTCGGAGAGGGCGGCGCGATCCTCGTCGACACCGGTTGGGACGACGCGCAGGCGGCGGCGATCCTCGAGTGGGCGCGTCGCGACCGCGGCGCTCCGGTCGTCGCGGCGATCGTCACGCACGCGCACGACGACCGGGACGGGGGGATCGGGTTCGTCCGTGACGCGGGCGCCGAGCTGCTCGAAGGGCCGGCGTCTCCGGCCGACGGGCCGCTCCTCGTCGAACGCGCGGGCGTGCGGCTCGAACTCTTCCATCCCGGCGCGGCGCACGCGCCGGACAACGTGGTCGTCTGGCTCCCGGCGTCGCGGGTCCTGTTCGGCGGGTGTCTGGTCCGCGCCGCGGCCGCGACCGGACCGGGGAACCTGGCCGACGCCGACCTGGCGCGCTGGCCGGTCGCCGTCGACCGCGTGATCGATCGGTACGGCGCCGCCCGGGTCGTCGTCCCGGGGCACGGGAGTCCGGGGGACGCGGGCCTCCTGCGGCACACGCGGTCGGTCGTCGCCCGCGCGGACCCGGTCGCGCCGGAGTGAGGGCGACCGGCCGGACCGCCTCTCAAGATCGCGTCGAGATCGGCCGATGCGACGAGCATGCGGCCCTCCTTCGACGCCCTCCCGGACGGGCTCGCCCGGCTCCGGCCGGCGGTCCGGCTCGCGCCCCTCGTCCTGATCGGGCTCGCGATCTGCGGACACGGCGCGGAGCGGGTCCTGTACGGGCTCACGGCGCTCGCCCTCCTCCTCCCGATGGCGCTCCGTCACACGCGGGAGGGAGGGGTGGCCCGCGGGATCGTGCGCGGCGTCTCGGGGGTCTTCGGCGCGGGGCTCTGCGCCGTGGCGCTCCTGGTCGCGTACTGGACGTTGGTCCTCCTGTTCGGGGAGTACGGGGCGAGCCACGGGCAGCGGGGGACGATCGTCCTCTTTCTCGTCCCGCTCCTCTGCGGTGTCAGCGTGATCGCGGCGGGGTTCGGCGTCGTGTTCGTGAAGACCGCTCTCGCCGGCGCCGCGCCGCGTCCGCTCCCGCCGCGGAGGGAGGAGGTCGAGGAGCACGACCCCGACCGGTACTGGACGGACGTCGAGTCGCGCTGACCTCGAGGGGGCGCTCGACCCGCGGCGGCGGCGCGCCGTGGCAGAATGGGAGACCCGCGGGCTCCCTGCCGCCCGCGCGACAACGGAGGTCGCCGTGCGTTCACTCGTCTCCCTCGCCCTTCTCCTCGCCGCGCTCCCCCTCGCCGACGCGCAGACCGTCAGCGTCACCGGACGGATCGAGGCGCTCGGCGCGCCCGAGCCGTGCGCGCCGGGCGCCACCCACCGGATCCAGGAGACCGGGGTCCATCTCCGGAGCTCGAGCGTCGACCTGAACGCCGTGTTCGGGAACCGCACGTTCACGGGGGTCGACGTCGGCGGGAGCTGCCCGCTGATCGACGTCCAGTCGGTCGCGAGCGCGAAGTTCTCGCTGTCGGTCTGCAACCACCCGGGGATCGGCTGTTCGGTGACGCTCGACATGTGTCCGGCGCCCACGCCCGCGACGGTCCTGATGTTCGTCTCCGGTCAGACCGGCTACCTCCCGGTCGACGCGAGCACCGGCACGCTCTTGCTCGGCCCGCCGCTCTTCTCGCTCGCGACCGTCGGGTCGACGGCGGTCTGCCAGTCCCTCCCGCTCACGCTGAACGTCCCGGGCGCGTTGGTCGGCCTCGACGTCTTCTTCCAGGGGGCCTCGCTCCCGCCGAGCTACCCCGCCTCGCCGGCGCTCTTCTCGAACCTCGCGAAGATGACGATCCAGCCCGCGGGGGGCTGCACGAACTTCGCCTGCTTCTGATCCCGTCGGGCATCTCGAGGATTTCTCCGCGGCGCGGACCGCGGCGGCGGGGGATTCCGTTCCTGCTCACGAGGGGCCGGGACGTCCGGCCCTCCTCACGAATCCCCCCCGACCCTCCGGAGGTCCTCCCTTGTCCGTGCCGACATCCCGTACCGCTCCGATCCTGCTGCTGGCGCTCGTCGCCGCTCCCGCCTCCGCGCAGGAGGTGAAACTCGAGTTCGGGGGTTCGGTCTCGCTCGGCGCGACCGGGCAGGCGGTCGGAGGAGGGGCCGACGTCGACGGGGACGGGGTGCCCGACGTCGTGGTCGGCTCGACCGGCGCCGGTCGGGTCGACGTCCTCTCCGGCGTCGACTTCACCGTGTTGCGGACGCACCTCGCCCCGTCGCCGAACCTCGGGACGTTCGGGCGGGCGGTCGACCTGGTCGGCGACGTCGACGGCGACGGCCGAGGGGACGTCGCGGTGGCGACGCCGACGGCCGGCACGGGTGAGGAGGCGGTCGCGGTCTTCTCCGGTCAGACGGGAGCGGCGCTCCACTCGTTCACCGGCCACGCCGAATTCGGCGGGTACGGACGTTCGGTGTCCGGCGCGGGCGACGTCGACGGCGACGGACGGGCCGACGTGCTGATCGGGTCGTGGTCGCTCCTCGGCGCCGACAAGGGAGAGGTCGAGCTCCGCTCCGGCGCGACCGGAGCGATCCTGTATCAGTGGCAGGGACTGTCGCTCGGCGAGACGCTCGGGACGTCGGTGTCCGAGGCGGGGGACGTCGACGGCGACGGCTTCCTCGACCTCGCCGCCGGCGGCGCGGGGTTGGCGCCGACGTCGCTGCCGCACGCGGGCGTCGCCGAGGTCTACTCGGGGAAGGACGGGAGCCGCCTCCATCGGTGGTTCGGGTCCGTCGAGGGGCAGGAGTTCGGACGCGCCGTCGGCGGCGGGGGAGACCTCGACGGCGACGGGTTCGACGACGTGGTCGTCGGGTCGCCGGGCGGAGGGACGTTCGGCCGGGGGATGGTCGAGTTCTTCACCGGCGGGGCCGGCGCCGCGACGTTCGCGCGCGAAGGGACGTTCTTCTCGTCGAACTACGGCCTCGCGGTCGCCATCGTCGGGGACGCGAACGGGGACGGAAGCGCGGACGTCGCCGTCGGCGATCCGGACGCGAGCTTCTCGCCCGGCGTCCAGCTCCTCTCGGGGAGCGACGGCTCGATCCTCGCGAGCGTTCACAACGAACTCGCGTTCGACCGGACCGGGCAGTCGGTCTCCGCCGTCGGCGACCTCGACGGCGACGGGCTGGCGGAGTTCGCCTTCGGGGCGAGCCGGAAGTCCGTCGGCGGCGTGCCGCTCGGCGGCGAAGCGGTGGTCATGGGCCTCTGCGCGCGGTACCTGCCGTTCGGAGAGGGGTGCTCGACGTCGACCTACGTGCCGGCGCTCGCGGTGACCGGTTGCCCCGGGGCGGGCGGCTCGGGGGCGTTGGAGATCCGCCACGCGCCCGGCGGGAGCACCGCGTTCCTCCTCTTCGGGACCGGCGCGGGCTCGACGGCCCTCGAAGGCTGCGAGTTCCTCCTGACCGGGCTCGCCCCCGTCGTCGTCGCGCTCCCGCTCGGCGGGGCCGGCCAGGGATCGGGCGAGATCGCGGTCCCGGTGACCCTCCCCGCCGTCGTCGCGCCGGCGACGTTCACGATGCAGGCGGTCGTCGTCGACGACACGCTGCCGCTCTCCACCACCAACGGCCTCGAGGTGACGCTGCCATGACGCGCTCCACCTTCCCCGATCGGATCCTCACGTCCGCCGCCCTCGCCGCGTCGCTGGCGGCCTTCGCCGACGCCCAGGAGGAGATCCTGTTCGTCGCCGATCCCGGGATCACCGCGGGGTACGGCACGGCGGTCTCGGGCGCGGGCGACGTCGACGGCGACGGCTTCCCCGACCTCGTGGTCGGGCACGTCCCGGCGGCGCACGGGCTCCCGTCGCCGGTCGACCGGGGCGGCTTCCACGTCGTCTCCGGGCGGACCGGCGCCGCGCTCCTCTCGATCGAGGCGAAGGCCGCCGCCGAGTGGGACGGGCTCGCGGTCGTCGGGCTCGGCGACGTCGACGGGGACGGCGTCCCCGACGTCGCGATCGGCGCGCCTCGGACTCCGGCGAACGGCCTCGGGAGCGGCGCGGTGCGCATCCGGTCGGCGGCCACCGGCGCGACGTCGGTGCTGCTGGTCGGCGCGCAGCCGAACGACCGGTTCGGTTGGGCGGTCGACGTCGCCGGGGACGTGAACAACGACGGCGTGCTCGACGTGATCGTCGGCGCGCCCGGCGTCAGCATCGGACCGATCGCGGCCGGCGCGGCGACCGTCCACTCCGGGGCCGACGGCGCCGCGTTGCTGACGATCAGCGGGACGACTCCGTTCGCCGAGCTCGGACGTTCGGTCGCCGGGGTCGGGGACGCGGACGGCGACGGCGTCGACGACGTCGCCGTCGGATCGCCGCTCGACGACACGCCCGGAGAGAACGCCGGCTCGGTGCGGGTCGTGTCCGGATCGAGCGGGGCGACGCTCTGGACGACGGACGGAGGCCCGCTCTCGTCGCTCGGGTGGGCGCTCGCCGCGGCGGGGGACGTCGACCAGGACGGCCGACCGGACCTCCTCGTCGGAGAGCCGGGGGTCTCCGCGGCCGCGCCGTCCTCGGGGGCGGCGCGCGTGCTGAGCGGGGCGACCGGGGCGACCGTCCGGACGTTCGCGGCGCCGGTGAAGTCGGCCGGGCAGGGGACGGCGGTCGCCGCGGCGGGGGACGTCGACGGCGACGGCGTGCCGGACGTCGCGGTCGGCTCGCCGGACGAGACGTCGACCGACGTGGGCTCCGGCGCGGTCCGGGTCTGGTCGGGGCTGACCGGCGCGCTCCTCTCCACGGCGTACGGCGAGACGCCGGGGGAGGCGCTCGGGGACGCCGTCGCCGGAGTCGCGGACGTCGATCTCGACGGACGGCCGGACCTCGCGGTCGGTCGGCCGAAGCTCCCGTTCGGGGCGTTCCCCGCCGGCGCGGTGTCGGTCCACTCCGACTGTCCCGGCGGCTTCGCGAGGTTCGGTTCGAGCTGCCAGGGGACGAACGGACTGGCGCCGCTCTTGAACGCGCAGGGGTGCGCGGTCGCGGGCGGCGAGGTCCGCCTCCGCCTGTCGGTCGCGAAGGCGAGCTCGACGGCGTTCCTGTTCGTCGGGGCGACGGCCGGCTCGACGCCGCTCCCGAACGGGTGCGCGCTGCTCGTCGCGTCGCCCGCGCCGCTCGCGCCGACCCTTCCGACGGACGTCGACGGTCGCGCCCTCGTGTCGATCCCGATCCCGGCCTCGGTCGGGCCCGGAACGGTCGTCGCCCAGGCGTTCGTCGTCGATCCGGGCGCGCCGAGCGGGTTCTCGGCGACGAACGGCGTCTCGGTGACGTTCGAGTAGTCCGCCGTCGCCGCGTGGACCGGCCGACGCGCGGCCCGGGAGCTCCCGGGCCGCGCGTCTTCGTTCCGTCAGCCGCCGAGGTGGACCGCCACTCCGTTCGTGTTCGAGAAGCCGGTGCCGCTCGGGGCGCCGGGGTCGGACACGAAGACCTGATGCGTGATCGTGGCGACGACGGCCGTGATCGGAGGGACCGTCACCGGGAGCGAGAGGTTCCCCGCCCCCGGACCGCCGGGGGCCAGCGGGAGCGGACCGATCGGACCGGGGAGGAGCGGGAAGACGTTCAGCAGGCAGCCGCCGCCCATCGGCAGCGCGGCCTGCCCGAGGCCGAGGAAGAGGAACGCCTGCCCGCCGCCGATCCCCTGCTGGACCTCGAGGACGACGTCGTAGCCGGACGCGTCGCACCCGCGCATCGAGAACTGCGGCACGATCCCGCCGGTCCCGGCGCAGCCCGCGCCGTACGACTGGATGAAGCTGCCGCAGACTCCGGGCCAGAACCCGCCGTCGAGCCGGAACGCGCCGCCGGCGAGCTCCGCGCCCTCCTCGACGTCCGTCGACGCCGCCAGCCGGAAGCCGCCGCCCGACGCCGCCGTCACACCGCCCGCGGCGGTCGCGTGCCAGGTGAGGTCGAACCCGCCGCCCGACTGCGCCGCCGCCGCCGCCGCGAGCGCGCCGGTCGCGAGGGCCGAGAGGAGGAGGCGGCTCATCGTCGGACCTCCGCGCGCTCGGCGAGGAGCGACTCGACCATCGCCCTCAGCGACCGGAGCTCGGCCTCGAGTCCGGCGTCGCTCGCGGCGGCCGCCGGCGTCGGAGTCGGTCCCCGCAGCTCGACGCGGTCGAAGGCGCCCGGTCCCCGGTTGTGGAACAGGAGGAGCCTGCCGTCCGCCAGCTCGACGCGGAGGTCGGGGCGGCGGTCGCGGTCGTAGTCGATCCACCCCGCGTCGACGATCGGACGGCCGAAGTCGAGGCCGAGCGTCGCCGTCACGTCGGTGAACGAGCCGTTTCCGGCCCCCTGGAGCAACGTCGCGGCGCCGTCCCCGTCGACGGTCAGCAGGTCGAGCTTCGCGTCGCCGTCGACGTCCGACCAGAGCCCGAACCGGAGGCCCGTCGCGTCGCCGAGGCCGGCGCCGCGGGAGACGTCCGCGAACGCGCCGTCGCCGCGGTTCCGGAGCAGACGCGCCGGCGCCGCGGGGGTCATCACGAGGACGTCGTCGAGGCCGTCGCCGTCGAAGTCGCCCCACGACTCGCGCGTCGGCCGGGTCGCGGGAGGCGCCGGGCCGTCCGCTCCGTCGGCGCCGGCCGGCCCGGAACGGCCGCGGAGGCCTCCGACCGTCGACGGTCCGGCGGGCGAGTCGGCCGACGTCCCGCCGCCGCTCCCGTCGAGCCTCTCCTCGAGCCGGAGGAGCCGCCGGTTCAGCTCGGCGACACCCGCCGCGGCGGCCGCGCCGACCGCGGACGAGTCGTCGGGCTCGACCGCGAGCGGCGCCGCCTCGTCGAGCGGCAGGCGGTGGCCCGGCTGCAGGAGCACGACGACCGAGTCGCGGCTCCCGTCGCTCTCCTCGAGGGCGATCCCGATCGACGGGCCGGGCCGGTCGAGAGCCATGGCGCGCCCCGGGACGCCGCTCGAGGTGAGCGGTTCGCCGGCGCGGACGCGTCCGACGACGAGCACCGGGACCCGCCCGACGAGCGCGACGTCGACGTTGCCGCGCGGCCACGAGTCGACCGCGCGTTCCAGGTCGGCGAACCGGCCGAGGAGCTCGGGGTCGTTCGGCCGGTCGCGGAGGAGCGATTGCGTCTCCTTCAGGTCGGCGATGACCGGGAGGACGTCCGCG
>JAUIEL010000898.1 GCA_030428825.1 bacterium | reverse complement strand
GGTGCCGCACGGCAAGCACCTGCGCGTCCAGTCGGGAGATCGGGTGAAGGCCGGGCAGCCGCTCATCGAGGGTCCGCTGATCCCGCACGACATCCTGCGGATCAACGGCGACGAGTCGGTCCAGCAGTACCTCCTCCGCGAGGTCCAGAACGTGTACCGGTCGCAGGACGTGACGATCGACGACAAGCACATCGAGATCGTCCTCGGTCAGATGATGCGGAAGGTCCGGGTCGAGGAGCCGGGGGACAGCGACCTGCTGCCGGGCATCCTGATCGACAAGTTCCGGTTCCGCGCCATCCACGACGCCCTCGGCAAGGAGAAGAAGAAGCGGCCGAAGGCCGAGCCGATGCTCCTCGGGATCACGAAGGCGTCCCTGCAGTCCGACTCGCTGATCAGCGCGGCCTCTTTCCAGGAGACGACGAAGGTCCTGACCGAGGCCGCCCTCGCCGGCAAGAAGGACGAGCTGATCGGCCTGAAGGAGAACGTCATCCTCGGCGCCATGGTCCCGACCGGGACCGGCTTCAAGGACTACCACTGGACAAAGATCAAGAAGAACGTCGCCCCGCCGGCCCAGAAGCCGGACGTCGACGTCGAGCCCGCCGAGACGCCGGGAGGCGACACCGGCACCTCGGCGGCGTAGGGGGGCGGGCGGACGCGCGCGGGGTCGGGGGGCCGGCCGAGGGGCTCCGCGTCCGCGCGCGCCCGCCCCCGGCCTCCAGCCCCGTTTCCCCTTGCGTGATCGGCTTCGATCCTGTTGAATCCCGAGCTTCGTCTCTGCATCGGAAAGCACCTTCCCATCCATGCCCACGATCAACCAACTGGTTCGTAAGGGTCGGCGCCTGGAGAAGATCCGGAGCAAGGCGCCCGCGCTCGACACCTGTCCGCAGCGCCGTGGAGTCTGTCTCCAGGTCAAGATCATGACGCCGAAGAAGCCGAACTCGGCTCTCCGGAAGATCGCCCGCGTGAAGCTCTCCAACGGCAAGGAGATCACGGCCTACATCCCGGGCGAGAAGCACAACCTGCAGGAGCACTCGATCGTGCTCGTGCGCGGCGGCCGCGTCCGCGACCTGCCGGGTGTCCGGTACCACGTCATCCGCGGCACGCTCGACGCTTCCGGGGTCGACGGACGCCGCCAGGGTCGGTCGAAGTACGGGACGAAGCGTCCGAAGTCCTGAATCGAGTTCCAGGAAGCCTCATGCCTCGCAACTACAAGTCGACCGAGCGGTTCCTGACCGGTGACCCGCGCTACAACTCGAAGCTCGTCAGCCGCTTCGTCAACTGCCTGATGATCGACGGCAAGAAGACGACCGCGCAGAAGGTCTTCTACGACGCCCTCGAGCTGCTCCGGAAGAAGATCCCGGACACCGACCCGCTCGACTCGTTCTACAACGCGCTGAACAACATCAAGCCGATGGTCGAGGTCCGCTCGAAGCGCGTCGGCGGTTCGACGCTCCAGGTCCCGCACGAGGTGAAGAAGGAGCGCCAGCAGTCGCTCGCGATCCGCTGGATCCTCGAGGCGACGCGGAAGAAGAAGGGGAAGCCCCTCGCCCGCCGCCTCTCGGAGGAGCTGTTCGACGCCTGCAACAAGCAGGGCGCCGCCTTCACCGTCCGCGAGAACACGCACAAGATGGCCGAGGCGAACAAGGCGTTCGCGCACTTCGCCTGGTAAGCCGGTCTCCGCACGAGGGCCCGCTCCGGAGTGACCGGTGCGGGCCCTTTCTCTCGAACTCGCGCCCCGGGGTGATCCGCGATGGACCTGACCCGCATCCGCAACATCGGCATCATCGCCCACATCGACGCGGGGAAGACGACCCTCACCGAGCGCATCCTCTTCTACACCGGCAAGGAGCACCGGATGGGGGAGGTCCACGAGGGGACCGCGAAGATGGACTACCTGCCGGAGGAGCAGGAGCGCGGGATCACCATCACGTCGGCGGCGACGACGACGTACTGGAAGGAACACCGGGTCAACATCATCGACACGCCCGGCCACGTCGACTTCACGGCCGAGGTCGAGCGTTC
>JAUIEL010000162.1 GCA_030428825.1 bacterium | reverse complement strand
GGCGTGATGACGACGCCCGACCCGGCGACGAGGTCGATGTTCCCGCCGTCGTTCGAGACGCCGTCGACGGCGCTGACGAGGTTCGGCCCGATGTCGGCGGCCGTGATCGACCCGTCGAGGATCTTCACGCTGCTGACCGCGTCGGTCGCGATCTTCGCCGAGCCGACCGAGCCGTTCGCGAGGTCCGCGCTGGTGATCCCCCCGTCCGCGATCTTCCCGGACGTCACCGAGGAGTTCGCGAGGTCGACGGTCCCGACCGTCCCGTCCAGGATCTTCGCGGACGTGACGGACGCGTCGGCGATCGAGAGCGCGAAGAGCGCGTTCGGCGCGGCGTTCAGCTCGACGCGCGGCGAGAGCGTGGTGAACGCGCCGCCGGCGAGCGTGTCGCGCACGCGGATCTCCAGCCACCGCTTGTCGCCCTGGAAGACGGACGGGCCGAAGCTCAACGTGACGGTGAACACGCCCCGGGCGACCGGGATGTTCGGGCGGTTGTTCGAGCCGAGGGAGACCCCCCCGGCCGCCGCGCCGAAGACGTCGAAGATGAAGTCGTGGGGGGAGTTCGCCACGACGTTGTTGAACCGGAGCTCGCCCTGGAACTTGAACGAGGGGTCGAGCGGGGTCTGCGCGCGGACGGACGCCGCGCACACGGAGAGGGCGATCGCCGCCGCGAGCGGTGCGATCCGATGGCGGAGCTGCATGGTCTGCCTCCCGGACGAGAGTGGATCACGACGGCCCACGGTGGGCCGGGCCGTGAAGGCGGGTCTCGGACCGGGAGCGCTCGGATCGGAGCGGGAGCTTCGGGCGTGGGATCGATCGCACGGTCGTCCTCCACGTCGAGCAGGGCGCGACGCAAAGCGGAACGAGTGGTGATCGCGGGAGGGGCGATCGACGGCGGACTCGTCCGATCGAGCGCGGACGATACCACCGCCGCCGGGCGCCGCAATCGGGACCCCGCCCGAATTCCGTTCGGCGGAGGCGGGGGTGTCGGAGGCCCGCCTACTCGTTCCCGCGAGGCAGCGTGATCGTGAACGTCGAGCCGACGTCGGGCGTGCTGTCGACGTCGATCGTGCCGCCGTGGCCGTCGACGATCGAGGCGGCGATCGCGAGGCCGAGGCCGGCCCCGCCGTCCCGCCGCGAGCGCGCCTCGTCGACGCGCGTGAACCGTTCGAACAGCCGGGCCCGATGCTCGCGCGGGATGCCGATCCCCGTGTCCTCGACCGCGATCGCCGCGTCCGCGCCGCCGTTCCGGACCGAGACGGTCACCCGGCCGCCCGGCCGGTTGTAGCGGATCGCGTTCCGGACGAGGTTCGTCACCGCGTCGCGCAGGCGTTCCCGGTCGCCGGGGACGACGATCCCCGGTGCGCCGTCGAGCGCGAGCGACACGTCCGCCGCGGCGGCGAGCGGGCGGACGAGGTCGAGCACCTCGTCGGAGACCTCGGCGAGGTCGACCGGGTCGCGCGCGAGCGGGAGGTCCCCGGCGTCGGCCCGCGTGAGGGTGAGCAGGTCGTCGACGAGGTGCTTCATGCGGCGCGCGGCTCGCCGGACGGTCTCGAGCGCCTCCTCGTACTCGGCCGCGGTCCGCTCGCGGCCGAGCGCCTGCTCGGCCGTCGCGAGCACGACCGACACGGGCGTCCGGAGCTCGTGCGACGCGTCGGCGGTGAAGCGGGTCCGCCGCTCGACCGCCTCGTGCATCCGGTCGAAGGCGTCGTTCAACGTCGCGGCGAGGCTCCCGAGCTCGGTCTCCGTCCGGCCGACGTCGAGGCGGCGGGTCGGGTCCGCCTCGGAGATCCCGGCCGCCGCCTCGCTCATCCGGCGGATCGGCGCGAGGACGCGTCCCGCGAGGAGCCAGCCGGCCGCCAGCCCGAGGGCGAGGACGATCGCGCCGGCCCCGACGAGCGAGAGGAGGAACTCGCGGTGCGCGGCGACCATCGGCGCCGTCGAGACGCCGACCAGGACGGTCAGGCCGTCCGCGCCGCGGCGCGTCGCCTCGCGTCGGGGGGGGCGGTCCCGGAACCCCTCGGCGGTCGGGAGCGGGACCTCCCCGGGGACGCCCGACGACAGGGCGACCGCGCCGGCGGAGTCCCAGACCAGGAAGTACGGAGCGTCCTCGCCGCCCGAGAACTCGGCGAGGTAGGCGTCGGAGAGCTCGAGCTCGACGCCGTCCTCCTCGTCGTCCTCGGCCGCGGCGGCGATCGCGGCGACGCGCGTCCCGATCCGTTCGTCGAGCGCCCGGACGTCGGCGTTGCGGCGCGACGAGTAGAGGACGGCGGCGAACACGACGACCGTCCCGATCAGCACCAGCGCCTGGCCGGCGAGGAGCGTGGCCCGGATCGAGCGGACTCGTTCACGCATCGACGATGTACCCCTCGCCCCGGCGGGTGCGCACGAACTCCCGCCCGAGCTTCCGGCGCAGGCTGGCGACGTAGACGTCGAGGACGTTCGACGCGGTCTCCTCCGCGTCGTCGTAGACGTGCTCGACCAGCATCGTCCGCGTGACCAGCCGGCCGCGGTGGGTCAGGAGGAACTCCGCGACCGCGAACTCCTTCGGCGACAGCCGGACCGGCACGCCGCCCTTGGTGACGGTGCGGGCCGCCGGATCGAGCGCGACGTCGCCGACCTCGATCCGCGGGACGGCTCGTCCGGCCGCGCGGCGGATCAGCGCCCGGACGCGGGCGAGGAGCTCCTTCAGCTCGAACGGTTTGACGAGGTAGTCGTCGGCGCCGCCGTCGAGACCCCGGACCCGGTCGTCGACCCCGTCGCGGGCGGTGAGGATCAGCACCGGCGTCGCGCGCGCGGCGCGGACCTCCGCGAGCACCTCGAAGCCGTCGCGCTCCGGCAGCATCAGGTCGAGGAGGATCGCGTCGTACTCGACCGACGTGCCCAGATGCGCCGCCTCGAGACCGTCGTGCACCACGTCGACCGCGTAGCCGTTCTCCTCGAGCGCCCGCCCGAGGGCGCGCGCGAGGTCGAGTTCGTCTTCGGCGAGGAGGAGGCGCATGGAGGCGGACGGCGGACGCGGGCCCCGGCCGGGGCCCGCGCGAGAGGCGGGCGGACGTCCTCAGCGGAGGTCGTCGTCGTCGTCCCCGTCCCCGTCATCGTCGTCGTCCCCGTCATCGTCATCGTCGTCGTCCGCGTCCTCGTCCTCGATCTCGAGGATCTCGTTCGTCTCGCCGTCGAGTTCGACCTCGAGCAGCTTCACGTCCCCCTCGGTCACGAGGACCTCGATCTCGACGACGACCTTCCCGTCCTCGATCTCGATCTCCGCCTCGATCGCCTTGCCGCCCGTGCGTCGTTCCGCGGCCTCGATCGCCTTCGGGATCGAGAACGTCTTGCCGGCGAGCCGCTTCGCCGCGCGGGTCGCCTTCGGCCCGGCCGCGGACGAGACGGCGAACGCCGGCCAGACGAGCGCGGCGATCGCGGCCGCGCCGAGGAGGAGGACGAGGGTCGAGCGCTTCATGGTTCGATTCTCCGGTTCCGTTCCGTCCCCCCGGTCGGCGGGGGGACTCGAGGGCCGCATCCTGCCGTCCGCTCGATGAAGCGAACGTGAAACCGACGGCCTCGTGCGAGGGAATCGTAACCGCGGGGCCGGCGTCGCTCAGCGGAGACCGTGCTTCCGGTCGAGCGCCTCGAGCGCGCCGTCCTCGCGCATCCCCGCGAGCACGCCGTCGAACGGGAGTCGCCAGGGGGATCCCTTCGGGAGGGCGATCGCGTATCGCTCGACGGCGAGCGGCTCGTCGAGGACGCGGAGGCCGTCCGTCTCGCCGGCGCGCCGGTCGGCGGCGGGGCCGTCCATGACCGCGGCGGCGAGGTCGCCCGCGAGGACGCCCGAGATCGCGTCGGCGTCGCCGGCCGCCACGAGGACCGCGCGGGGGAGGGCGTTCCGGACCGCGTCCTCGGACGTCGTCCCCTCCGACGCGGCGACCCGCGCGCCGTCCGTCGCGCGCAGCGCCGCGAGCGTCTCCGCGCCGCCGTCGCGCGCCACGACCGCGGCGATCCGGGTCTCGAAGTACGGCTCGGTGAAGTCGACCCGCGCCCGGCGCGCGTCGGTGATCCCGAGCGTCGCGCAGACCGCGTCGACCTCGCCGGTCGCCGCCGCGTCGAGGAGCTCGTCGAACGGCATCCGGACCCACTCGACCTCGCGGCCGACCGCCTCGACGATCCGCTCCGTCATCTCCACGTCGCGGCCGATCGGCGTGCCGTCCTCCGCGACCGCGGCGAACGGCGGATTGGCGAGGTCCGACGCCACGCGGAGCGGCGGCGCCGTGCGCGAGCACGACGCCGCCGCGAGGAGCGTCAGGACGAAGGCGGCGAGCGCCCGGGTCATTCCTCGTCCATGTGCGGGTACGCCCACGACTTCGGCGGGACGAAGTTCTCCTTCAACGTCCGGACGCTCGTCCAGCGGATCAGGTTCAGGATCGATCCGGCCTTGTCGTTCGTCCCCGACGCGCGCGCGCCGCCGAACGGCTGCTGGCCGACGACGGCGCCGGTCGGCTTGTCGTTGACGTAGAAGTTCCCGGCCGCCTGCCGCAGCCGGTCGGAGATCTTCACGACCGCCGCCTTCTCCTGCGCGAAAACGGCGCCGGTCAGCGCGTACGGCGACGTCGTGTCGCAGAGCTCGAGCGTCTCGTCGAGCTTCGCGTCGTCGTACGGATAGACGGTGAGGATCGGGCCGAAGATCTCCTCGGCCATCGTCGTCGTCCGCGGGTCGCTCGTCTCGATCAGGGTCGGCTCGACGAAGTACCCGGTCGCCTTGTCGGTCCCGCCGCCGGCGAGGACCTCGCACCCCTGCTCCTTGGCGGTCGCGATGTACCGCGCGCAGTTGTCGAACGAACGCTCGTCGATCACGGCGCCCATGAACATCCGGAAGTCGGTGGGGTCGCCCATCCGGATCTGTCCGATCTCCGCGACGAGCCGGTCCTTCATGTCCCCCCAGATCGAGCGCGGGACGTACATCCGGCTGGCGGCGGAGCACTTCTGCCCCTGGTACTCGTACGCGCCGCGCACGGTCGCCGCGAGCAGCGCGTCGACGTCGGCCGACGCGTGCGCGAAGATGAAGTCCTTCCCGCCCGTCTCCCCGACGATGCGCGGGTATCCCTTGTACGACGCGATGTTCTCGCCGACGGTCCGCCACATGGTCTGGAACGTCGGCGTCGATCCCGTGAAGTGGATGCCGGCCAGCTCGGGGTGGGGGAGGAGCGCGTCGCCGACCGTCTTCCCGTGTCCGGGGAGGAAGTTCACGACGCCGTCCGGCAGCCCGGCCTCCTGGAGGAGCTTCATCAGGAGGTAGTTCGAGAGGAGCGACGTCGTGGACGGCTTCCAGATCGCGACGTTCCCCATGATCGCGGGCGCGGTCGGGAGGTTGCCGGCGATCGACGTGAAGTTGAACGGCGTGACCGCCAGCACGAACCCCTCGAGCTCGCGGTACTCGCAGCGGTTCCACATCGCCGGCTGCGAGTCGGGCTGCCAGGTCAGGATCTCGCGCGCGTAGGCGACGTTGTACCGCCAGAAGTCGATCAGCTCGCACGCGGCGTCGATCTCGGACTGGAACGGCGTCTTGCTCTGTCCGAGCACGGTCGCCGCGTTGATCCGCTGGCGCCACGGGCCGGCGAGGAGGTCGGCCGCCTTGAGGAAGATCGCCGCGCGCTCGTCGAACGGCATGCGGGCCCAGTCCGCGGCGGCGGCGCGGCAGGCGTCGACCGCCTGCGCGCACTGCTCGGCCGAGGCGAGGTGCGCCTTCGCCAGGACGTGACCGTGCGCGTGCGGCTCGACGACGTCCTCGACCTCGTTCGAGGTCACCTCGCGACCGCCGATGATCATCGGGATCTCGATCGCCTCGGCGCGCTGGGCCGCGATCTCCGCCTTGAGGGCGGCCTTCTCGGGCGTGCCCGGGGCGTAGCCGAGGATCGGCTCGTTCGACGGATGGGGAGGGTGGGTGATCGCGTTCGACATCTCAGGCTCGTCCGTCTCGCTCGAAGTGGTCGCGGAGGACCTGCGCCACGCAGCAGGTCAGCTTCTTCCCGGTCGGGATGTGCAGGAACTCGTTCGGGCCGTGCGCGTTCGACGCGGGGCCGAGCACGCCGGTGATGAGGAACTGCGCCTCGGGGAACTTCTCGCCGAGCATCCCCATGAACGGGATCGAGCCTCCCTCGCCGTTGTAGACCGCCTCCTTGCCGAAGAACGTCTTCGACGCGGCGTCCATCGAGCGCTCGAGCCACGGGGCGAGCGCGGGCGCGTTCCAGCCGTTGCCGCCCTTCTCGGCGGTGAACGTCACCTTGGCGCCGTACGGCGGGTCCGACTCGAACACCTCCTTCAGCACCTTCGCGCCGGCGTCGGCGTCGGCGGTCGGCGGGAACCGGACCGAGACCTTCACCGCCGTGACCGGTCGGAGCACGTTCCCCGCGTCGGCGAGCGCCGGCAGTCCGCCCGCGCCGGTGATGCAGACGGTCGGGCCCCAGGTCCGGTTCAACACGAGCTGCACCGGGTCGTCGGTCACCGGGCGGGCGCCGTCGACCCACGGGAACTTGCTCCAGATCTCGTCGCCGAGGACCTTCGCGACCGTCTTCGCCTGCTCGCGCCGCTGGTCCGGGATGGCGGCGTGGAGCTCCTTCAGCTTCACCTCGCCGCTGGCCGGGTCCTCGACGCGGTCGAGGAGCTGACGCAGCACGCGGAACGTCGACGGCACGATGCCCGACGCGTCGCCGGAGTGGACGCCCTCGGTCAGCATCTCGATCACCAGGTCGCCCGCGAGGTTGCCGCGGAGGGACGTGGTGCACCAGAGCTGCTCGTAGTTGCCGCAGCCGGAGTCGAGACAGACCACGAGGCTCGGCGTGCCGATCCGGTCGGAGAGGTGGTCGATGTAGTGGGGGAGGTCGGGGCTCCCCGACTCCTCGCACCCCTCGATCAGGATCACGCAGCGGGCGTGCTTCCCGCCCGCCTCCTTCAGCGCGCGGATCGCCGTGAGCGAGGCGAACGCCGCGTACCCGTCGTCGGCGCCGCCGCGACCGTACAGCTTGTCGCCGTCGCGAACCGGCGTCCACGGGCCGAGCCCGTCGTTCCAGCCGACCATCTCCGGCTGCTTGTCGAGGTGCCCGTACAGGAGGACCGTGTCGTCCCCTTCGCCGGGGACCTCCATGTAGATCAGCGGCGTCCGTCCCTCGAGCCGGACGACCTCGACGGTCAGCCCGTCGATCGCCTGCTCCTTGCACCACCCCTCGATCAGCGCGACGGCGCGGTCCATGTGACCGTTCGCCTGCCAGTCCTTGTCGAACAGCGGCGACTTGTTCGGGATCTTGATGTAGTCGCAGAGCGTCGGGACGATCGACGACTCCCAGACTCCGTCGACGAACTCGCGGGCGCGGTCGGCGTCCATGACGCTCCTCCGTGTCTCTCGAGGGCAGGGATCGAGCCGAAACGCGCCATGATAACGACCGTTGCGGCCTCCGCCCCGAAACCGCAGGATTTGCCGGATGCCGACCGTCGAAGGGACCGTCCCGTTCACGACCGCGCCGGCGTACCGGCTCGAGCTGCCGGACGCCGAGCCTCCCTCCGCGGGCTTCCCGGTGCTCCTGGCGCTGCACGGATTCTCCGACGACGGGGCGCGGCTCCGGGCGCGCCTCTCGGGGTTGTTCCCCGCGCCGTACGCGGTCCTCCTCCCGGACGGCCCCTACCCGGTCGTCGTCCGCGCCGCCGACCCGCCGCGCGTCGGGCGTTCCTGGTACTCGTACACCGGCGACCAGGCGGCGTTCCGAGAGGCGCTCGCGGTCACCGGCGGACACGTCGAGCGCGTGCTCGCCGCGGCGGCCGAGGCGCATCGGCTCGACCTCTCGCGCGTCGTCGTGCTCGGCTACAGCCAGGGGGGGTACCTCGGGTCGTGGCTGGCGCTCGCGCACCCCGAGCGGTACCGCGGACTCGTGTCGATCTCGTGCCGGGTCAAGGTCGAGGTGCTCGGCGACGGTCTCGCGCGTGCCCGCGGCTTCCCGGTGCTCGTCCTGCACGGCGCGAAGGACGAGGCGGTGAAGCTCGAGCCGCAGCGCGAGTCGGTGGCGCGGCTCGAGGAGGCGGGGGTCGACGTGACGCTCGACGTCCACGACGGCGGGCACGGGCTGAAGCGATCGCTCGCGCCGACGATCGACGCGTTCGTACGGCGCGCGCTCGACGGCGGCGACGGTCGGCTCGGCGAGTGACCCTCTCCGATGCGGCGCGCGCGCGGCGTCACTCGAGGACGACGGTGACCGCGGTCGGGTCGGCGGCGACGAGGACCGACTCCTCGGCGTCGCCCGCGCCGTCCTTCGTCGCGACGACGACGTGCGGTCCGGGGGAGAGCCCGGTCACCATCACGACCCCGGGACGCGCGCCCCCGACCAGGAAGCCGCTCTCGGCGTCGGTCGGACCGAGGAGGTCGGAGACGACCCGCCCCGCGGCGTCGCGAACCTCGACCGACGCGCCGGGGACCGGGGCGCCGGTCGCGTCGACGACCCGGACCCGGAGCGACGCGGTCTCCCCCAGCGCGATCCAGACCGTCGCCGTCGCGCCCGGCGCCACGTCGATCTCCGTCGACGCGAGGCCGTAGCCGAGGGCGCGCGCCGACACGGTCCAGCGTCCCGCGGCGAGGCCGTCCCGCTCGAACGTGCCGTCCGGCCGGGTGAGCGTGTCGGAGATCGCCGAGGTCAGCCCGCGCGCGGAGCGGAAGAAGACCGCCGCCCGTTCGATCGGGAGGCCCTGGGCGTCGACCACGCTCCCCTCGACGCGGCCTCCCGGGGGGAGGGTCAGGTCGCCGAGGTCGACGACCACGCCGTCGGTCAGCACGACGTCCCGCTCGCGACGGCCGGCGTGCACGACGCCGTCGAAGCGGCCGCCGCGGATCGAGACCGAGGTCCGCCCCGCGGCGAGTCGGCCGAGTCGGAAGCGGCCGTCCGCGCCGGTGCTCGCGGTGGCGAACCGGAGGAGGCCGGACGTGCCGCGCCGCCGCTCCGCCTCGACCGCCACCACGACGCCCTCGAGCGGGAGTTGCGCCGGCGTCAGCACGCGGCCGACGATCGCCGCGCCGGGGACGCGGAGGTCGATCGTGAGGCGTCCGCGGTCCGCGACCTCGACCGGGATCCGGACCGCGCTCGGCCCGATCGGGGCGCCGCCGATGCGCGCCACGTACGTCCCCGCCTCGACCCCGGGGATCTCGTAGCGCCCCTCCGCGTCGGTCCGGTCGGCGAGCAGGCCGCCGGTCCCCGGGGCGCCGCCATCGACCCGGACGAACGTCACGAACGCGCCGGCGATCGGCCGTTCGTGCTCGAGGACGCGCCCGTCGACGAGCGCCCCGTCGTCGGGGTCGCCGACCCGGAGCGTGACGCGCGTCGTCTCGCCGTCCTTCACCGGCGCGTCGACCGGCCGGAGCCCGTTCATCAGCCGCGGCAGCATCGCGAAGACGTCGCCGTCGGAGAGGTCGAGGTCGAGCCGCATCACGGCGTACGGACCGGCGGCGAGCCCCTCGACCAGGAACGTCCCGGCCGGGTCGGTGACCGCCTGCCGGAAGACCGAGCGGTCGCGGCTCTGCACGATGACGTCGACGCCGACCAGCGGCCGCTCGCCCGGTCCGACCACGCGCCCCGCGATCGCGCCGCCCCGTGACAGTCGGATGACGACCTCGGCGCGGCGCTCCCGGGCCCGGACCGCCTCCAGCTCGACCGAGCGCCGGACGTACCGAGGGTGCGAAACGGTCAGCGTCCGGTCGCCGGCGCCGACGCCGGTCAGGGTGAACCGACCCGCCTCGTCGGTGCGGGCGGCCGCGAACATCCGGGGGAGGATCCGGCGGTAGTACGGCCCCTGCTCCGCGCCCGGGACGACGCGCGCCTCCGCGATCGGGCTGTCGGTCGTCGCGTCGAGCACGACCCCATCGATCCGCGCGCCCGCGTCGAGCAGCACGATCTCTCCCGCCTTCGTCTCGCCGGGTCCGAGCCGGAGTCGCCCGTCGAAGTGCCGCTCGTACCCGTCCGCCTCGACCGTGTACCGGTACAGGCCCGGGTTCAGGCCGCCGACGGCGAACTGCCCGTCCGCGGCCTCGAACGTCCGGTCGACGCGGTCGAAGTTCACGAGGTTGCGGGCCTCGACGCGGAAGCGATCGACCGGCTCGCCGGTGCCGCGGTCGAGCACGATCCCCGAGAACCCGGCCGGCCGCGGCAGGACGATCTCGAGGTCGTCGGTGTCCGGGAGGGCGCCGCGCAGGAGGAGGTCGCCGTGGCCGTCCGAGCGCACCCAGACCCAGAACGCCTCGTCCGTCGTCAGCCCTTCGATGCGGAAGCGTCCCTCGTCGTCGGTCGTGTCGACGAACCGGTGGATCAGGTACGTGTAGTCCTCGCCGTCGAAGACCCGCTCGCGCGGGAGGTCGTCGGCGGGATCGTCCCGGCCCGCGCGGCCGAGCCCGACCACTTCGAGCACCGCGCGACGGAGGTCGCTCTGCTGATCCGGGGACATCTCGTCGTACGTCGCCACCGGCAGCTCGAACGACGCGAACTCGGCGCCGCGTCCGCTCCTCGAGTACCGAGCGGCCGGCTCGGCGGGGGCGAGGAGGCTCCCTCCTCCCGCGCGCACGAACGCCCCGGCGACCGGCGTCCCGTCCTCGTCGACGACGCGCCCGGCCAGGAACGCGCCGCGCCCGAGCTCGAAGTCGACGCGCCGCGCGACCCGGCCGTCCGCGACGCCCGGCACCTCGCGGTACGCCGGCGCGTAGCCGTCGGCCCGCACGAACAGCCGGTGGTTCCCGCCGGGCAGCCCTTCGATCCGGTAGCGGCCGTGCTCGTCGGTCCGCCCGTCGTACAGCCCGACGTCGCTCTCCCAGACCATGTCCCACGCCGAGCCGAGGCGGATCGGGCGGAGCTCGGCGCCGACGACCGCCTCGCCGTCCGGCCCGACGACCCGACCGCTGACGACGCCTCCGAGCGTCAGCCGGACGTCGACCCGCGTGTCGCGTCCGCGCTCGACCACGATCCCCTTCCGCGTCACGTGCGGCCGCCGCGGCAGGATCACGTGCAGGAAGTACCCGCTCCCCGGGCGGACCGCGTCGGTGGCGTACCGTCCGTCGGCGTCGGTGAACGCGAGGACCTTCCGCGTCCCGGCCGCCTCGAGCGTGAAGATCGAGAGCGGCGACAGCGGGTAGAAGAGGCCGACCTCCGCTCCCTCGATCGGCGCGCCCGCCTCGTCGGTCACGCGCCCGACGACCCGGCCGCCGGCGCGCACCTTCAGGACGAGGTCGTCGCGGCGCTCGTCGCGGTCGAGCGAGACCGAGGGGAACCCGGTCTGATGGTGGTGCGGCCCGAGGACGACGAGGTGGACCTTCCCCGC
>JAUIEL010000161.1 GCA_030428825.1 bacterium | reverse complement strand
GCTGATCAACGGAAAAGTGGTGCGCGATGGCTGGCGCGGTGATGTCTATGGCGGCTGGCAGCTCGACGAACTGCTGTCGGTCGAAGGCTTTGCCTCTTATGGCCGCTTCAAGAACGCGGTCACCGAGCTCGGCGTCATCTACGCCGAGCTGCGGCGCCTCGGCGCGCCGGTCGACACGATCGACCTCGGCGGCGGGCTGGGGGTCGACTACGACGGCAGCCGCTCGAGCTACGCCTCGTCGGTCAACTACACGATCCACGAGTACGCGATCGACGTCCTGTACCGGCTCAAGAACGTCTGCGACGACACCAAGGTGCCGCACCCGCACGTCGTCACCGAGTCGGGGCGGTACATCTCGGCGTACTCGAGCGTGCTGGTGGTCGACGTGCTCGGGAGGACGCGGTTCGACCTCGAGCCCGAGCTCGAGCGGATCAAGGCGGAGGTCGACGCGCTCGCCCCGGACGAGCGGCCCCAGCCGGTCCTCGACCTGATCGAGGCGCACCGCGACATCTCCGACCGGAACCTCGTCCAGGTCTACCACGACGCGATGCAGGCCCGCGAGGAGGCGATGAGCCTCTTCTCGCTCGGCTACATGTCCCTCCCGATGCGGGCGGCGAGCGAGCGGCTCTTCTGGTCGATCGGCCGCGAGCTCGTCGAGCGGTCGCGGCACCGGAAGGAGGCGATCGCCGAGTTCGAGGGGCTCCCCGAGCTCCTCTCGGACATCTACTTCTGCAACTTCTCGGTCTTCCAGTCGTGCCCCGACGCGTGGGCGATCGACCAGCTCTTCCCGATCTGTCCGATCCACCGACTCGCCGAGCCGCCGACGCGCGACGCCGTGCTCGCCGACATCACCTGCGACTCGGACGGGAAGATCGACCACTTCGTCCATCCCCGCGAGGAGAAGCGGACCCTCGAGCTGCACGACCTCGTCGACGGCGAGCCGTACTACCTCGGCATCTTCCTCGTCGGCGCCTACCAGGAGGTGCTCGGCGACCTCCACAACCTGTACGGCGACACGCACGTCGTCCACGTGCGGCTCGCCGAGGACGGGACGTGGGAGTTCGACGAGATCATCGAGGGGGACACCGTGCGCGAGGTGCTCGAGTACGTCCAGTTCGAGCCGGAGGACCTCCAGCGGGCGATGCGCCGCGACATCGAGGCGGCGGTGAAGCGCGGCGCGCTGACGGTCTCCGACGGGCGCGCGCTGCTGACGTTCTACGGTCAGGGGCTGCGCGGCTACACCTACCTCGAGTAGGCGGCGAGCCAGTCGAGCGCGTCGGGGAGGACGCGCGGGACGAACAGCGTGTGCCCCCGGCCCTCCTCCTCGCGGACCTCCACCGGGTGGCCGGCCTCGATCGCCGCGCGGGCGAGCCGGACGACGCCGGTCGCGGGGACGATCCGGTCCGCGGTCCCGGCCACCACCAGCGTCGGCGCGCAGCGCTCGCGGTCGTCCAGCGGGGCGGCGCCCGCGATGCAGACGACGGCCGCGAGCCGGTCGGCGTCGACGGCGGCCCGGCGCATGGCGGTCATCGCGCCCATCGAGTGGCCGAGCAGCCAGATCCGGCGCTCGTCGAAGGCGTGGTCCGCGCGCACGCCGTCGATCAGGTCGCCGATCGTCCCCTCGTTCCGGAGGACCGCCTCGGTCCGCGGCGTGACCACGACGATCCCTCGCTCCCGCGCGAGCTCGAGGAGGCGCCCGCCGCCGTAGCCGTGGAAGAAGAGGTTCTCGTCCGCTCCCGCGCCGTGGAGGGCGATCAGGAGCGGGCGCGCCGCGTCGTCCGCGGTCGCCGGGGCGCAGACGCGCGCCGGCGCGGCGGTCCTCCCCAGCCGGAAGGTCCGCCAGTGCGGGTCGGTCCGGCCGCGGTACGGGTCGTCGCCGCGCTCGAGGGCGGCGCACTCCGAGGCGACCTCCCGGGCGAACCGGACCGACGGCTCGACCAGCGCCGCGGTGACGAGGCCGAACGGGTCGGCGGCGAGCAGGTCCGCGCGCGCCCGGCAGACGGCGATCGCGTCCGCGAGCGCGTCGTCCTCGCCGATCGCGTCGAGCCGCTCCCGGATCCGCGCGCGGCGGTCTCGCGGCGAGGCTTCGTCGACGGGGAGGCGGCGGGGGAGGGAGGCGATTCCTCCCGCCGTGAACCGGACCTCGTGGTCGCCGGTCGGGACCTCCATCCAGGCGCGCGGGAACGGCGCCGCCCGGTCGATCGGTTCGAGGTCGCGGAACGTCAGGGAGAGCGTCGGGCCGGCGAGGACGCGGCCGTCCTCGAGGCGGAGCTCCAGCCGCCCCTCCACCCCCAAGGGGCTCTCGAGCTCGACGTCGACGACGGATCGGACGGCGAGCGAGGGGGCGTCTTCGGTCCCGCGGACGACGAACGGCGGATCGACGTCGACGCAGAGCGCGCCGATCGCCCGCTCGAGCGGCGTCGGCGGGCGACCGTGCTCGAGGCGGCAGGTCATCGCCAGGAGCGCGACACGACCGGCGGCGAAGTCGCCGGCGAAGGCGCGCATCGTGAACGCGTCGAAGCTCCGATCGAGCGTCCGGAACGTCGGCTCGTCGATCGGGCCGGCCGCGGACGCCGCCTCGAACCGGAGGTACGCCGGCGCGAGGTCCGCGCGGGTGAACGGACGGCCGACGGCGGGGGAGGCGAGGACCGCCGCGACCCCGGCCGCCGCGAGCACGCCGACGGTCATTCGAGCTCGGCCCGGAGCGCGGCCTCGAGCGCCGGCCGCTCGAACGTGAACCCGGCGTCGGTCAGCCGCCGCGGGACGACCCGCGTGCTCGCGAGGAGGAGGGCGTCCGCCATCTCCCCGAGGGCGACGCGGACCAGGAACGCCGGCGCGGGGAGGATCGTCGGGCGTCCGAGGACCCGGCCGAGGGTCTTCGTGTACTCGGCGTTCGTCACGGGGCTCGGGGAGACCGCGTTGTACGCGCCCCTGGCGTCGTCCCGCTCGATCACGAAGCGGAATGCGGCGATCAGATCGTCGTATCCGATCCAGCTCATCCACTGCGTCCCCGGTCCGAGCCGCCCGGCGAGGCCGAGCCGGAACGGGAGGAGCATCGCCTTCAGCGCCCCGCCCTCCGCCGACAGGACGATCCCGATCCGGAGGTGCGCCACCCGGACCGAGGCGTCCGCGAGCGGGCGCGCGGCCTCCTCCCACGCCACGCAGACGTCGGGGAGGAACCCGTCGCCGGGCGGCGTCGACTCGTCGCAGACCGTGTCGCCGCGGTCGCCGTAGTAGCCGATCGCCGAGGCGCCGACGAACGCGCGCGGCCGCGGGTCGGCGGCCAGCAGCCGCTCGGCCAGCAGCCGCGTCCCGTCGACGCGGCTGTCCCGGATGCGCGCCTTCCGCGCGTCCGACCAGCGCCCGCCCGCGATGTTCTCGCCGGCGAGGTGGACGACGACGTCGAACCCGCCGAGGGCGGCCGGGTCGAGCCGCCCGGCGCCGGGGTCCCACTCGATCTCGTCCTGTCCCTTCGGCGGGCGACGGACGAGGCGCGAGACGGCGTGCCCGTCCCGCTCCAGGCCGCGGACGAGGCCGCCTCCGACCAGGCCGCTGGCGCCGGTGACCAGGATCTTCATCGCTCGAGCTCCTCCGCCTTCACGAACACCTTGGACGGCCGGAGGACCCGCGCCTCGCCGTCGAGCGTCACGATCGCCAGCAGGCGTCCGTCCTCCGACTCGGCGCGGACCGGGGTCTCCGCCGCGGCGAGGTCGTCCGGCGCCTCGACGGCGATCCCGTGGCAGATCGCCCGCGCCGCTCCGTCTTCGAGGACGGCGCGCGGGAGGTCCGCCAGCCCGTCGGCGACCGGCTTCATCCACGCGCGCCAGTCCCCTTCCGCCGCGCGACGTTCGAACTCGTCGAGGGGCACGGCGTCGTCCAGCGTGAGCGCGCCGCACGCCGTCCGTCGGAGGGAAGAGAGGTGGGCGGGGCAGTCGAGCGCCTCTCCCAGGTCGTGCGCGAGCGACCGGACGTACGTTCCGGACGAGCAGTGCAGCCGGATCCGCGCGTCCGGTGGCGACCAGTCGTCGAGCTCGATCGAGTGGATCGTGACGGTCCTTGCCGGGAGCACCACGGACTCGCCGCGGCGGGCCCGGACGTGCGCGCGTTCGCCGTCGCGCCGGACCGCCGACCACGCCGGCGGGCGCTGCTCGATCGCGCCTCGAAACCGGGCGAGCGCCGTCTCGAGCGCGCCGCGGTCGAACGAGACCTCCCCTTCGGCGGTCACCTCCCCCTCCGCGTCGTACGTCGTCGTCGCGGCGCCGAAGCGGACCGTGCCGGCGTACCGCTTGTCGTCCGCCTTCAGGTACTCCGAGAGGCGGGTGGCGCCGCCGAGCATCAGGACGAGGACGCCGGTCGCCGCGGGGTCGAGCGTTCCCGTGTGGCCGACGCGGCGCAGGCCGACCGCGCGCCGCGTCCGGTCGACCACGTCGTGGGAGGTGCATCCGGCCGGCTTGTCGACGACGAGGAGTCCGAACGGCGCGTCAGACATGGTTCTGGAGCATCAGCTCGCGCGGGGCGGGCGAGAGGTAGTGCTGCTCGAGCAGGTACGTGACGTCGTACCGGCGCGCGAGGTGGCGGAGGATCGTGAGGGGGACGATGCGCGGGACGAGTCCCTCGCGGTAGTCGAGGATCTCGCGCGCCAGCTCGCGCCGCTCGGCGTCCGGCGCGACCTTCTTCAGGTGGCCGGCGAGGTGCTGCAGCACGTCGGTGTGCTTCTTCCGGGTCGACAGTCGCCTCATCGCCTCGAAGTGGCCGCGGCGGTACGTCGCCTCGAGCTCGGCGCGCGGCGTCTCCTTCGCCGCCGCGACGACCCGTCCGAGGCTCCGGTACGCGGCGGGGTCGTGGGCGAACAGGGTGAACTTCTCGCGCGTGTGGAACGTGACGAGGTCGCCGACCTTCCAGCGGCTCCCGAAGAAGTCGGAGATCCGCTTCCGTCCGAACACGCGCTCGAAGAAGTTCTCCCGCAGCACCGGGTCGTTCAGCCGCCCTTCCTCCTCGACCGGGAGGTCGGAGAGGCGCTCCATCAGGACGGCGGCGAACCGGCCGCGGTCGCCCTTGCCCGGGACGCCGTTCCGGTCGTACACCTTCACGCGCTCCATGCCGCAGCTCGGGCTCTTCGACTTCAGCACGTACCCCGAGAGGTCGAGCTTCGCCAGCGCGCGGACCTTCTTCTCGGCGTAGAGGCGCATCCGCTCGGTCAGGTCGGCGGTCTCGTCGGGGCAGACGAGCCGGACGCCGGCCCCCTCGTCGATCAGGCGGAGCGTCGGGCGCGGCGTCCCGAGGCCGAGTTCGACCTCCGGGCAGACCGGCACGAACTCGACCATGTTCGCGATCGTTCCGGTCAGGTACCGGTCGTGCTTGTGGCCCCCGTCGTAGCGGACCGGCTCGCCGAGGAGGCAGCTCGACACGCCGATCCGGATCGGGGTGCACCCGAGCTTCGCGTCGTCGCCTCGTCGTCCTGCCGCGGCCGCCATGTCGCCGTCCCCGCGCCGGTCACGTGGAGCCGGCCCGCTCCCCGTCGTACCGGTCGATGTAGCCGTCCACGCGGACCTTCCGCCGCGTGTTGGAGGAGGTCATGTACCGGATCTTGCCGAAGATCGGCCGCTCCGGACCCCACGCCCGATCGTAGCGACCGAGCACCCAGAAGATGCCGGACGTCGAGTTCGGGTCGCGCCCGTCGATCGCGTACCGGTCGTTCAGCTCGATCATGACGTCGAGGGCGTCTCGCGGCGACGCGGTCCACTCGAGGACCTTCTTCCCCCAGAGCATGCGGAGGTAGTTGTGGATGCGCCCCTCGCGGCGGAGCTGGTTCTGGGCGGCGTTCCAGAGCGGGTCGTGGGTCTCCGCCGCGTCGAACGACGCGAGGTCGTAGACGTGCTCGCGCGCGTCGCTCTCGTGCTCCCCGAGCGTCTTCCGCGCCCAGTCGGGGAGCGAGTCGAACGTGTCGATCGTCCGCCGGTGGAACATGTCGACGAAGCCCAGCTCGCGCCAGGTGACCAGCTCGTCGAGGAACGCCTGCGCGGGCGTCGACATCCCCCAGAACCCCTCGCGTCGGCCGTCCCGCCGGTCGCCGAGGTCGTTCGGGCTCCACCCCTCGCGGCCGACGAGCGCGTCGAACACCTCGTGCGCGCCGACGTGTCCGTAGTGCAGGAACGACGAGAGCCGGCTGGTCGCGTCCGCCTCCGGCTCGTTCCGGTGCTCGTCGTACCGGTCGAGCCGGTCGACGAAGTCGCGCAGCCGGCGTCGTCCCGCCTCGGCGCCGCCGGCCTCCTCGACCGGCGGCACGTCGTGGTCGATCGGGAGCTCGGCGAGCGCCGCCGGTCCGGCCTCGAGCATCGTGGCGGTCGCCGTCGGCCAGCGCTTCGCGACCCCCGAGGGGAGCCGGTCGAGCGACGGCAGGTCGAGGTGCGCCAGCGGCTCCTTCCGCGGGGTGTCGTCGAGGTGGTCGCGGATCGTCTTCTGCAGGAATCGCCGGAACGAGTACGCCGTGGTGAACGGTCCGTCGGTCGCCCGGAGCGGCAGGAGGCCGTTGCCGTCGATCGCCTCCAGGCGCGTCGAGAGCTTCCCGGCCGCCGCGTCGAGCATCCGGGGGAGGAAGAAGCCCGGCCACTCGTCCGTGACGACGACCGCGGCGTGCTCGGCCAGCGCCTCCAGGAGCCCCTTCCCGGCGCCGTCCTCCGGTTCGACGTACGGGAGGTAGCGGACGCCGGCCCCTTCGAACGCCGCCCGCTGGTCCCGCATCCCGTCGAGGATCGTCCGGTGGTGACGGTCGCTCGCCCAGCGGTAGCCGGCGCGGACCCCCTCCAACACCACCAGCGGCCGGTCGAGCTCGCGGGCCCAGTCGATCGCCCGGTCGAGCGCGAAGCTGAACCGGGTCCGGCGGGCCGCGGTCATCCAGTACAGGACGAACGACCCGTCCTCGCGCGGCGGGACGTCGACGCGGACGGAGAGGCGGAGCTCGGGGAACGACTTCATCGCGGGAGCTTACGCCGCGACCGGCCGCGTGGATCGGGAACTCGACGGATCGTCGCGCCGCCGGGCGACCCATCTATACTCCGAACATGCCCGATCCCGACCGTCCCGTCCCCGGCTCGCCGATCAGCGACGAAGACCTCTACCTGTTCCACGAGGGGACGCAGTTCCGCGCGTGGGAGAAGCTCGGGGCCCACCGGGGGCGGCGGGACGGGGAGGAGGGGGTCTGGTTCGCGGTCTGGGCGCCGGCGGCGAAGCGCGTGGCGGTCGTCGGGAGCTTCAACGGCTGGGACCGCGGCGCCGCCGAGATGGTCCGGCGGTCCGACGGCGGGGTGTGGGAGACGTTCGTCCCGGGGGTCCCGGACGGCGCGCTCTACAAGTTCCACGTCGAGTCGCGGTTCGGCGGGTACGCGGTCGACAAGACCGACCCGTACGGGTTCGCGCAGGAGCTCCCGCCGGCGACGGCGTCGCGCCTCGTGCCGCTCGCTCACGACTGGGCCGACGCCGCGTGGTGCGAGCGCCGCGCGGAGCGGCACGCGGCGGACGCGCCGATCTCGGTCTACGAGGTCCACCTCGGGTCGTGGCGCCGCGCCGAGGGGCGCCGCCACCTGACGTACCTCGAGCTCGCGGACGAGCTGGTGCCGTACGTCGCCGACCTCGGGTTCACGCACGTGCAGCTCCTCCCGGTCCTCGAGCATCCGTTCTACGGCTCGTGGGGGTACGGGGCGACCGGCTACTTCGCCGCCACGTCGCGCTACGGTTCGCCGACCGACCTGATGGCCCTGATCGACCGGTTCCACGCCGCGGGGATCGGGGTCCTCCTCGACTGGGTCCCCGCGCACTTCCCGTACGACGAGGCGGCGCTCGGCTTCTTCGACGGGACGTGGGCGTACGAGCACGCCGACCCGCGGAAGGGGCACCACCCGGACTGGAACTCGAAGATCTTCAACTACGGCCGCCCCGAGGTCCGGTCGTTCCTGATCAGCAGCGCGCTCTTCTGGCTCGAGGAGTTCCACGCCGACGGGCTCCGCGTCGACGCGGTGGCGTCGATGCTCTACCTCGACTACTCGCGGGACGACGGGGCGTGGGTGCCGAACGAGTTCGGCGGGCGGGAGAACCTCGAGGCGATCGACTTCCTGCGGCGATTGAACGACGCGGTGAGGGAGAGCTGCCCGGGACGCCTGATGGTCGCCGAGGAGTCGACGGCGTGGCCGGGGGTCACGAAGCCGACCGCCGACGGGGGGCTCGGGTTCGACCTGAAGTGGGACATGGGCTGGATGCACGACTCGCTGCAGGCGTTCCAGTCCGATCCGCTCTTCCGGAAGGGGTGCCACGACGCGCTGACGTTCCGCCAGATCTACTCCGACGCCGAGCGGTTCATGCTGCCGCTCTCGCACGACGAGGTCGTCTACGGCAAGCGCTCGCTCCTCGACAAGATGCCGGGCGACGTCTGGCAGAAGGTCGCGAACCTCCGCCTGCTGCTCGCGTGGATGTTCGCGCAGAACGGGAAGAAGCTCCTGTTCATGGGCGGGGAGCTCGCGCAGTGGCGGGAGTGGGACCACGAGGCGGCGCTCGACTGGGCGCTGCTCGACGACCCGCGCCACGCCGGGGTGAAGCGGCTGGTCGCGGCGCTGAACCGGCTCTACCGCGAGCTCCCGGCGATGCACGCGCTCGACGCGGCGCGCGAGGGGTTCGAGTGGATCGACTGCTCGGACGCGCGGCGTTCGGTGCTCTCCCTCCTGCGGCGGGACGGCGCCGGGGGGGCGGTCGCCGCGGTGTTCAACCTGACGCCGGTGCCGCGCGACGGCGAGCGGATCGGGCTGCCGTGGGGCGGCACCTGGACCGTCCGCGTCGACACCGACGCCGAGGAGTTCGGCGGGAGCGGCTACGCGGACGTCGCCTCGGTCGAGGCCGAGGAGGAGGAGCGGCACGGGCGTCCGTGGTCGGCGACGCTCTCCCTCCCGCCGCTCGGCGCGGTCTTCCTCGAGGGGCCGCCCGCGCCTCCCGCGTCCGGCGGAGTCGAGGCGGACGACGGCGGGGCGGAGGACGGCGACGCGTGAACCGGTCGGTCTGCATCCACGGACACTTCTATCAGCCGCCGCGTGAGAACCCGGTGACCGACGAGGTCCCGGAGCAGCCGTCGGCGGCGCCCGCGCACGACTGGAACGAGCGGATCACCGACGAATGCTACGCGCCGAACGCCGCCGCGCGCGTGCTCGGCGAGGACGGCGCGGTCGAGCGGACGATCTCGAACTACGCCCGCATCGGGTTCGACTTCGGGCCGACGCTGCTGAGGTGGCTCGAGCGTCACCGCCGGGACGTCCACCGCGCCGTGGTCGACGCGGACGCCGAGAGCGCGGCACGGTTCGGGCGCGGCTCGGCGATCGCGCAGGTGTACCACCACGCGATCCTCCCGCTCTCGTCGCCGCGCGACCGGCGGACGGAGATCCGGTGGGGCATCCGCGACTTCGAGCTCCGGTTCCGGCGGGCCCCCGAGGGGATGTGGCTCTCCGAGTGCGCCGCCGACGTGCCGACGCTCGAGGAGCTCGCCGCGCAGGGGATCGGGTTCACGATCCTCTCCCCGCGCCAGGCCGCGCGCGTCCGGCCCCCGCGGTCGGCCGCGTGGGTCGACGTCGACGCGGAGACGCTCGATCCGCGTCGGGCGTACCGCGTGCCGCTCCCGTCCGGGCGCTCGATCGCGGCGTTCTTCTACGACGGGCCGCTCTCGCAGGGGGTCGCGTTCGAGGGGCTGACCGACGACGGCGCGGCGTTCGCCGAGCGGATCGTCGGGGCGTTCCGCGACGACGGCGCGGACGACGCCCAGCTCGTGCACCTCGCGACCGACGGCGAGTCGTACGGCCACCATCGGAAGTTCGCGGAGATGGGGCTCGCGTTCGCGCTGACGCGGCTGGAGGCGACTCCGGACGTCGAGCTCACGAACCACGCCTCGTTCCTCGCGGCGCACCCTCCGACGTGGGACGCGGAGATCGTCGAGCCGAGCTCGTGGAGCTGCGCGCACGGCGTCGAGCGCTGGCGGTCGGACTGCGGCTGCCGGATGGCGGGCGGGTCCCAGGCGTGGCGGGGGCCGCTGCGCGAGGCGTTCGACTTCCTCCGCGACGCCCTCGCGCCGCGGTTCGAGCACGACGGGGCGGCCCTGTTCCGGGACCCGTGGGACGCGCGGGACGCGTTCGCCGACGTCGTGGTCCGTCGGGACGAGACTGCGCGGAGCGAGCTGCTGCGGCGGTTCGCGCTCCCCGGCGCCGACCCCGAGCGGGCTCTCGGCCTGCTCGAGATGCAGCGGCACGCGCTGGCGATGTACACGAGCTGCGGCTGGTTCTTCGACGACCTCGCCGGGATCGAGGGGCGTCAGGTGATGCTCCACGCCGGGCGGGTGGTGCAGCTCGCGGACCGGTGGTTCGGACCGGGGTACGAGGCGCCGTTCCTCGATCGGCTCGCCCGCGCGGAGAGCAACGACCCCGCGGAGGGGAACGGCCGGGACCTCTACCTGAGGGAGGTCCGGCCGCTCCTCGCCCCGAGGACGACCGCGCGCGGGTGATGCCTCAGCGAGGCTCCCCGCGGCGCAGGAGCTCCTCGAGGGATCGTTCGATCTTCGCGAGCCGCCCTTCGATCGTCCGGAGCCGCGCGTCGAGCGAGGGGGCGGCGTCCTGCCGGCCGGTCGTCCCGTCGACCAGCAGGCCGGCGTTCCCCTCCAGCCGCACCTCGGGAAGGTCGAGCGACCCGAGCGCCTGTTCGTACCGGGCGAGCGCCGAGTCGTGCTGATCCCGGAGGACGGCGAGCGCCTTCTTCAGCGACTCCTCCTGCGGCGGTGCGGTGAGGAGTCCCTGGAGCTGCCGGCTCCTCGCGCGCCAGTCGCTCCGGAGGCGCGCGGTCTCCGACGCGAGGCGGCTCCGGGTGGAGTCGAGGCGGGCGAGGTTCCGGTCGAGCGCCCGCTCGAGGTCTCCGGTCCGAGCGCGCAGCCGGGCGATCTCCGCCTCGCGTTCCGCGACCGCGGCGAGGGCGTGGGCCTCGCTCGGCGTCGCCTGACCGTCGGGCTCCCGCGCGGTCGCGTCGTCCCGCCGCTCGCTCAGGAGCCGGCCGAGGCGCCGCGCCGCGTCCGGATCGGCGGCCCGGCGGGACGGAAGCTCGGCGAGGCGTTCGCGGAGCCTCTGTCGCTCGTTCTGCAGGTCGTTCCGGCGGTGCTCGAGCTCCGCCTCCCGGTCCGTCTGCTCCGCGCGCATGGCGCCGAGCCGCGCCTCGACCTCGACCAGCCGCCGCTGGAGAAGGGCCGTGTCGCCCTCCGCCGGCTCGAGGAGGGCCCCGAGCGTCGAGAGCGACTCGGCCGGCGCCTTCCCGACCGCGGTGACCTCGACGGTC
>JAUIEL010000897.1 GCA_030428825.1 bacterium | reverse complement strand
GCCCCGTCTCGGACCCGACCCGGCCGATACGATCGTCTCCCCATGGCCGCCTCCTCCTACGACGCCGTCGCCGACCTCTACGACGCGGTCGTGACGTTCGACGCCGACCTGCCGTTCCTGGTCGAGGCGGCGCGCGCGGCCGGCGGGCCGGTGCTCGAGCTGACGGCGGGGACCGGGCGGGCGTCGCTGCCGCTCGCGCGGGAGGGGGTCGAGCTGGTCTGCGTCGACGGATCGCGGCCGATGCTCGACGTCCTCGAGCGGCGGTTGCGGGACGAACGGCTCGCGGCGGAGGTCGTCTGCGCCGACGTGCGCGACCTCGACCTCGGGCGGCCGTTCCCGCTCGCGCTGTTCCCGTTCCACGCGCTCCACGAGCTGGTCGAGCCGGACGACCGCGCGCGCGCCCTCGCCGCCGTCCGCCGGCACGTCGCGGACGGCGGGAGGTTCGTCTGCACCCTGCACAACCCCGCCGTCCGCGCGGCGTCGATCGACGGCGAGGAGCGCGCGCTCGGCGAGGGAGCGGACGCGGCCGGCCGGCGCGTGGAGCTGCGCGGGCGGTTCACGCTCGACCCCGCGACGACGATCGTCACCGGCACGCAGACCTGGTCGGTCGACGGCGTCGAGCGGGCGACGGTCCCGGTCCGGTTCGCGCTCTTCGCGCCCGACGCGTTCGAGGCGGAGGCCCGCGCCGCCGGCTTCGAGGTCGAGGAGCGGTTCGGCGACTACGACCGGGCGCCGTTCGACGCGGAGCGGTCACCGCACGCGATCTTCGTGCTGGGGTGAGGGAGGGGATCGCGACGCGGGCGACGTCGGTCGCGCGGTGAAACGACGAGGCCGGCTCGGCATCGAACCCCGTCCCCGCTCCCGGCGTCCGGTACGCTGGAAGCCCGTCGATCGGAGGCCCCCGTGCGCTCGTCCCTCCCGTTCCTCGTCCTCGCCTCGCTCGTCGCGTGCGGCGCCTCGCCGGCGTCCGGGTCCCCGAACCAGGAAGAGGAGGGGGCGCCGGCGCCGGTCGTCCGGCGGATGGTGGCGTTCGACCACGCGCCGTTCGACGCGATCCTCCGGGCCGTGGTGCGGGACGAGCGGGTCGACTACGCCGCCGTCCGGAAGAACCACCTCTCGGCGCTGGACGCGTACCTCGACCGGATCGCGCCGTTCGACCGGGCGCTCCTGCCGCCGCGGGACCGCCTGGCGTTCGACCTGAACCTCTACAACGCGACGATGATCCGAGCCGTCGTCGACCGGCTCGAGGCGGACCCCGGCTGGACGCCGGCGAGCGACGACTTCGCCGTCTTCCGCGAACCGCTCGTCCGGGTCGGCGGCCGGACGATCACCCTGAACGCGCTCGAGAACGACGTGATCCGGCCGGAGTCCGACGAGCCGCGCGTCCACGTCGCGCTCGTCTGCGCGGCGGCGTCGTGCCCGCCGCTCCTCCCCCGCGCGTACCTCCCCGGCGACCTCGAGGAGACGCTCGACGCGAACATGCGCCGCTTCCTGACCGACGGGAAGCGGAACCGGATCGATCGCGACGCGAAGCGGCTCGCGCTGTCGCGGATCTTCGAGTGGTACGCCGACGACTTCGGCGGGCGCGCGCGCCTCGCCGAGTTCGTCGATCGCTACGTCGACGGAGACGTCGGCGACTTCGAGGTGACGTTCCTCGAGTACGACTGGAGCCTGAACGCCGTGCGGACGGCAGGAGGAGTAGGCGCCTCGTGTCGAAGGGACGGCTGGTCGCGACGCTCGGCATCGGCGGGGGAATCCTCGCGGCGACGGTCGTCCTGCTGACCGGAGGGGGCGCCGAGCCCGCGAGCCTCGCCGAGCGTCCGGTCGCCGACGGCTCGGGGTCCCCGGAGGCGCCGGCGATCGCGGCCGCGTCGACCGCTCCGCCGCCGGCGAGCGGGGCGGGGCGGGAGGCGCCGCCGACGCGCGCGACCGAGGTCGCGGCCGACGAGACCGCGGCGCGTACGCTCCGGACCGCGGTGCGGGGGACCGTCGTCGACCGCCAGGGGAAGCCGGTGCGAGACGCCGAGGTCCGGCTCGGG
>JAUIEL010000160.1 GCA_030428825.1 bacterium | reverse complement strand
CTCGGCCCTCACCCCGGGCGAGCTTGCGAGCCAGGGCCGAGGAGGACCTGGAGGGCACCCGACGCGTGGCGCAGGCATGACCCTGCACGCCAGACGGCAGCCCAGCATCGACCATGATGACTGGGGGAAGGGGGAATGCGGATGGGGACCCATGGGATGGCGCTGGCGCGTAGACCTGGCATCACCGTCCGTCCTCCGCGCCAGCGCCCTCTCCCCTGCTCTCTCCTGCTCTCCCTTGCTCTCGTTGCTTCCCCCCCCATTTCTCCCTTCATGTCGGCCCTCCTCCGACCGATGACCCCGTTTCGTCCTCGTCTCGTTCCCGAGGTTCCGCCCGATGCCTCCACGCGTCTCCGTCGCCGTCGCCTTCCTGGCGCTCGTTCTCGCGCCGGTGTCGGTCGGGGTGGCGGCGGACGCGGTGTTGGTGGCGGACGCGACGGTTTCGTCGGTCGACGGGGCGGCGGCGCTCGGGGGGGCGCCGGAGCTGCGGGTGACGGAGCAGGACGAGAGCGTGCTGCTCCGGTTCGACGAGAGCGTCGTCGAGGGCGTGGAGGTGGCGGAGCTCCACGCGACGCTCCGGCTGTTCGTCCGGGAGGTCGAGCAGGCGGGGACGTTCGACGTGGTGCGGCTCGGGGCGCCGTTCGACGAGGGGGGCGTGACCGGCGAGGCGGCGCCGGCGCTCGGGGCGACGTTCGCGGCCGGGATCGCGGTCGGGCCGGACGACGAGCGGCGGTTCGTCGAGGTCGACCTCACGGCGCTGGTCCTGGCCTGGCGGGCCGGCTCCGAGTCGAACCACGGTCTCGCGCTCCGGTCGGGCGACGGTCTGCGGGCCTCGTTCGACAGCAAGGAGAGCGGGAAGACCGGGCACGCGCCCGAGCTCGCCCTCCTGATCGAGGGGCCGGGCGGCGCGCTCGGGCCGGTGGGGGAGGCGGGGCCGATCGGGGCGGCCGGTCCGGACGGGACGACGGGACCGGCGGGGAACCAGGGAGCGACCGGACCCCAGGGGGAGACCGGCGCGACCGGCGCGAAGGGGGCGGACGGGCCGACGGGGCCGACCGGGGCGACGGGGCCGACGGGCGCCGCGGGGCCGCAAGGCTCGCCGGGCGACGGGGTCGTCTTCTCCGACCCGCCGTTGAACCTCGGGTTCGGCAGCAAGTGGGGCGTCCGGCTCGCCGAGGCGGGGCCGAAGCTCGTCGCCACCTGTCGGCCCGCCGTCGGGGAGACCGTCGCGAACGTGATCGTTCATGGGGAGGACGAATCGGTCGGGTTCGAGGTCTTCCGGTTCGACCTCACCACCGGCGCGGCGACCGCGCTCGGCGCCGGCACGGTCGGGAAGCGGCTGCAGTTCACCGGATTCACCGTGACCGCGTCCGACGTCCTCCTGCTCGAGGTCGACGTGACGTCGCCGTCGACGCAGACGATCTACGGCGCCCAGGTCCTGCGCGGGGTCGTCCTGTTCGACGACGAGCTGGCGGACCTCTCGAACTGGACGGTCACCGCGCCCGTGAACGGCGTGGCGTGGAGCGTCGACGCGACGCCGTCGCAGCTCATCGACCCGGACACGCCCCAGCTCCCCGCGCTGCCGTTCGCCTCGCCGCCGTTCAGCCTGAACTTCAACAACGGCGTCGACTTCGACGCCGGGAGCACGACGGACGCGGTCGGCGCCGCGACGAGCGTTCCGATCGACCTCACCGGGACGACGAACCCGAAGCTCGAGTTCGCCTGCGCGTTCGTGACGGAGTTCGAGGGGCCGGGCGAGGACGGGCGTTTCCTCGAGGTCGTCGACGCGGGAGACGAGACCCTCCTGTTCGGCAAGGAGCTCGGCGAGCAGGGGCAGGTGATCGATCCGGACCTCATCCACTGCACGCCGTTCGCGTCGTGGCACACGCACGTCGTCGACCTCGACCCGACCTGGGGGTCCGTCCGGATCCGCTACCGGTTCGACTCGTTCGACCCGCTCTTCAACGACGGACAGGGGTGGTTCGTCGACGACGTGCTCGTCCAGGACGGCCTGGAGCCGATCGAGAACGTCACCCCGGACCGATTCCTCGAGAGCGGCGACTGAGACCGCGCGGCCGATGGTGAGAGGTGAAGTGATGCTCCGCACGACTCCGTTCCCGACGGTCGCGCTCTGCGCGGCGCTCCTCGCCGGCGCCGCCGACGCCGGCACGCTCGTCGTGCGCGACGACGCGCACGCCGGACTGACCGGCAAGGGGAAGAAGAAGAGCTTCGGCGCCCAGGGGAAGCTCCTCGTCGAGGCCGGCGAGGCGACGACGTTCCTCCGGTTCGACCTCGGTTCGCTCCCCGCCGGGACGACCGGCGATCAGATCGCGCGCGCGAACCTGCGGCTGTTCGTGGCGAAGGTGAAGGGGGCGGGGACGTTCGACGTCGTCCGGGTCGACGGGGAGTGGGACGAGGGATCGCTCGAGGGGAAGGCGCTGCCGGCGCTCGGCGACGTCGTCGAGTCGGAGGTCGCCGTCGGCGAGGACGCCCAGCGCGGCTTCCTCGTGGTCGACGTGACCGGGGTCGTCCGGGACTGGGTCGACGAGGTCGTCGCGAACGAGGGGATCGCGCTCGTCGCCGGCGAGGGGCTCCGGATCGAGCTCGACAGCAAGGAGAACAAGAAGACCGGCCACGAGCCGCGCGTCGAGCTCGTCCTCGCCGGCGTCGGTGGAGCGCAGGGGCCGGAGGGTCCGCAGGGTCCGACCGGGCCGCAGGGGGCGACGGGTCCGCAGGGTCCGACCGGCTCGACCGGCGCGCAGGGGCCGACGGGGGCGACGGGGTCGACCGGACCGCAGGGAGACGCCGGCCCGCAGGGTCCGACGGGGGCGACCGGCGCCCCGGGACCGGCCGGCCCGCAGGGCGCGAGCGCGTTCGGCGTCGCGCTCGCGGATCCCGGGCTCGCCGGCTGGGGCGTCGATCCGACCGGCTCGGGGTCGCACGTGATCGCGGTGCTCGACGTCCCGCCAGGGACGTCGATCGATCGGGTCGAGGTGTACGGCGAGGACCCGACCGTCACGTTCGAGGTCTTGCACGTCGACCTCACGACCGGAGGCGTCGGCCTCCGCGGCAGCTCGACCGTCGGAACCCCGTTCGACCCGTCCGACTTCTTCCTCACGTCGACCCAGTACCTCGCGGTCCGCATCGCGGCGACCGCCGCCACCCAGACGACGTTCGGCGTCCTCGTGATCGACGGCACCGGAGGGACCGCCGCCCGCGCCACGCCGGACCGGTTCCTCGCCACGGACTAGGCGTGGCGCCGCGCGGCTCGATGACCGGCATCGACGTCGGGTCTCGAGGCTGACCCATCCAACAGGTCCCTACCGAACTCCCCCGTTCCCCACCCCGGAATCGGGTGAGGAAGTCCGCAGCGGGCGAGGCGGGGCCGGAGGAGGGATGAGGCTCCGAGAGCGACCCCGCAGCGCGACTCGTCCCCTCGCGGAGACCACGCCGGGTGCATCGCGCGAGGACGTGAGCGGGTCGGAGAGCTCGTCCCTCCTCCGGCACCCGCCGTGGCGAACGCGCAGACGTTCCCGAACGCGTTGCGACTCTCCCCTGCTCTCGTTGCTCGTTTCCGGTTATCCTCGGACTCCGGAACGGAGAGGCGGGGTGCCGCCCGAAAGGAGGTCTGCGATGCGGACCGTGAGCAACGTTCTGGAACGGAAGGGGACCGAGGTCGTCACGATCGCGCCGCTCGCGTCGGTGTTCGACGCGCTGACGCTGATGGCGGAGCGGAACATCGGGGCGCTGGTGGTCGTCGACGGGATGACGATCGTCGGGATCTTCTCCGAGCGCGACTACGCCCGGAAGGTCGTGCTGAAGGGGGAGTCGTCGCGCGACCTGACGGTCGAGCGGATCATGACCCCGCGGCCGGCGTGCGTCGAGCGCGGGCACTCGGTAGAGGAGTGCATGGCGATCATGACCGACCAGCGGATCCGCCACCTGCCGGTGCTCGAGGGGGGCCGGCTCGTCGGCGTGGTCTCGATCGGCGACGTCGTCAAGTCGATGATCGCCGAGCGCGAGCAGACGATCGAGCAGCTCGAGGAGTACATCCGAGGCACTGGCTAGGGCACTTCGCGTGCGGCGTTGACCGGCATCGGATCGCAGCCTGCGATCCGAGGCCGGTCCCACCGCGGCGCGGGGCTGCGTCCACTGCGCGTGGTGCGTCGGGCATTCTGTGAGATCGCTCGCGAACACGGAGTCGTCCAAGCGTCCGTGCATTCGCGGGCTCACCGAGGACCTCTTCTCCATACCCTCCCCAATCGGGTGAGACGCCCGCGACGACGAGGCCCTCGCCGAAGGTGGGAGGTGTCTCCGAGAGCGACCCCGCAGCGCGAACCCGGGCTCGCGGAGACCAAGCAAAGGTGCATCGCGCGAGGACGTGAGCGGGTCGGAGAGCATCTCCCACCTTCGGCGAGGGCCGCAGCGAACGAACCGACCCCTCTCCCCCCGCCGAAGCCCGTTGCACGCCCCGCGCGCAGCGGCCCCCCGCGAAGCGGGACCTCGCTCCACGCGCAGTGGACCTCGCCCCGCGCGCAGCGGCTCCCCGCGAAGCGGCCCAGCGCTCCACGCGCAGTGGACCTCGCCCCGCGCGCAGCGGCCCCCCGCGAAGCGGGACCTCGCTCCACGCGCAGTGGACCTCGCCCCGCGCGCAGCGGCCCCCCGCGAAGCGGGACCTCGCCCCGCGCGCAGCGAAACCTCGCTCCACGCGCAGTCTCCCCCGCCCCACGCGAAGTGGACTAGTCGAAGTCGCACAGCGCCTCGACCGCGGCGGCCGACCCGTCGCGGAGCCAGGGGTCGAGCTGGGCGACCTCCTTCAGCTGCTGGCCGCGGGTGCGCGGGACGACGGCGAAGCCGCTCCGGACGCCGTCGAGGGACGACATGTCGCTCCAGAGCTTCTCGAACTGGGCGACCGGGAAGACGTCCTCGTGCCCGTGGCCCCACCGCTTCTTCACGTCCTTCAGCGTGACGTAGGTCGGCATGCGCCGGGCGAGGCGCCGGACGGCGGCGGCGACGCGGTCGCGGTCGGCGAGGTCGTCGCGCGCGAGGTCGAACGCGCGGAGGAGGCCGTCGACGTCGATCCAGGTCGACATCGAGTTGTAGTACGAGAGGCGGAACTCGTCCTCCTCGCGCGGGAGCGCCAGGCTCTCGACCAGACGGACGCGGCCGTTCACGCGCGCGAGCCCGCCGCCGCGGTCCTCGACGCGGCGCGGGACGACCTCGAACGTCAGGTCGTTCTCGGCCGCGAGGTGCCGGCCGAGGAGGGTCGGGTCGAGGTCCGCGCCGAGGGTGTCGACGTTGTGCAGCAGGAGCGTCGTCAGTCCCGGGCGGTCGGCGAGGAGGGCGGCGAGCGTTCCGTTCAGGAGGAGGTTCGGGATCTCGAACCAGTGCCCGACCGGATGGAGGCACTGGGTCGGGACGTTGTCGCGGTAGTCCGACGCCTCGCCGGTCGCCCGCGCCCAGTCGATCAGGGCGGCCTGGGCGCTCTCCCGGACCTTCTGCGCCTGCGCGTCGAGGAGCGGCTGCGCGGTCTCCTCCCACTCGAACCGGAGGTCGCGGACCATCGGCACCAGACGGAGTCCGATCGAACGCCCGGGGGAGAGGTGGAGCGGTCCGCGCCGCCCCCCGCGGCGGAGGCCGGCGAGGGACGCCTCGATCGGGGCGTGGGTCAGGTAGCTCGTGGTGACGACGTGCGGCGGCGGGGCGCCGAACCGGCGGGCGGTCCGGCGCGACTTCGCCAGGTGGACCTCGAGGAACGTCCGATGGGCGCCGCCGAGCCGCGCGAACGGGTGGAGCGCCTTCACCACCCCGGCGCCCCGCGTCCACCGCGAGCCGAGGCCGGCGGCGAGCGTGACGACGCCGACCTTCCCCTCCTTCAGCGCCCACTCGCCGAGGCGCGCCCACTCGCGGCCGTCCGCGCCCGGCGTCGCCGCGTCGAGGACGTCGCCGTCCTCGACGTCCTCGATCGCCGTGTCCGACGGCAGCCGGTTCCGCGCCAGACCGATCCGGCCTCCCTTCAGGTCGGCGCGGACCTCCTCGTGCGCCTCCTCGTCGAAGCCGTTCTCCGCGAGGAGCTGGTCGAGCGTCGGGCCGCCGTCCCCGTCGCGGCGCGGCTCGGGGAGGAACGCGTCGAACAGGACCCGCGGCATCCCCGCCAGCGCCTCCGTGGTCCGGACCGCGCGGCCGAAGCGGCGGAGCTCGAGCCGCTCGGCGGGCGTGAGGGACGCCGGGTCGGCGCGGACGAGCCGCGGGACGCGCATCGCGTAGTAGCCGGGCGGGAGAGGCGCGTCGCCGCCGCGGAGCGACGCGGACGTCCCGACCTCGTCGATCGCGAACTCGTAGACGACCGGGTCCATCGCGAACGGGAGCGCGTGCTCGAGCTCGTGCTTCAGGTCGCGCATCAGCGGGCCGAGCGCCGCCTCGGCCGTCGGTCGCGTGCGCGGGTCGAACAGGAGCCCCATCCCGCCGCCGCTCATCCCGCCGAGCATCCAGAACCCCCAGAACCGGTCCCCGAACCGCGCGCGGACCCGGTCGATCAGCGCCTCGGTGAACGCGTTCGTCGCCCACGGGATGATCGTCGTGATCGGACCCTCGAAGTTCTCGTGCGTCAGCCGGCCGACGCGCTCGACGTCGCCGTCCTTCAGCGCAGCGAGCAGCTCGTCGAACAGCGCCAGCGTGCGGCGTCGCGCCGCCGTCGCGGCGGGCGTCCGGAGGAGGTACCGCTCGGTCACCATCTCGAGGATCGGGCCGACGTCCTGGGCGAGCCCGCCGTGGACCAGCACGAGGCTCTCCTGCAGGAGCCGCCGCGTCGCCGCCGGGACCTCGTCCTCGCCGAGGAGGTGGTGGTCGGGGAGGAGCCGGCCGCGGCTCGATCCGTGCTCCGGGTCGCCCTCCCGCGCCACGGCCCCCTCGATCCGCTTGATCCCCGGCCAGAGCCCGCCGGAGTCCTGCCAGCCGCCGCCGGAGCCGCCGAGCCACTCGCCGAGGATCGCGCGGGCGACGATCAGCCGCCGCTCGTCGTCGGCGAGCGGCCCCTCGAGCGCGCCGGTCTGGCCGGTCGCGCGCATCAGCAGGGCGATCAGCGAGGCGAGGAGGTTCGTCGACACCGCCAGCCGCGACCCCTTCGGGATGCCGTGGACGTGGCTGACGACCTCGAGCCCGCGCCCCTCGCCGACGACCGCCGCGAGGAGCTCGTCGAGGCGCGCCCCGGTCCCCTCGAGCGACGGCGGCACGACGCCGGCCGCGATCACCGCCGCCCGCAGGAGCCCGAGGTGGTCGCGCGCGAAGTCGAACACGTCGGCGACGGAGGCGAGCGTCACCTCCGCGCCGAGGTCGAGGCTCGCCAGCCGCAGGACCGGCCGGTCGAGGACGCGGAGCCAGGTCGAGATCGGCGGGCGCGGCGCGACGTCCCGCCCGCGGACCGCGAGGTCGATCGAGACGTTCAGGACCTTCGCCGCCTCCGGCGCGTCCATGCCGAGGAAGAAGATGTCGCTCCAGCCCGAGTGGGTGAGGTCCATGCGGACCGGCGTCTCCTCGACCAGGACCGGCAGGCCGCCGTCCTCGTCCGGCGCGAGGAGCTCGGGGCGGACCCGGAGCGGGTGGTCGGCCGCCCGCTCGACCGCGAACATCCAGCGGTTCCCGTCGACCGAGCGGACCGACCGCCGCACCTGGTCGGCGAGCGTCTGGAAGGCCAGCCCGCGGTACGCCTCGGCGAGCGCCGACGCCAGCGCGTCGCCGAGGCCGGCCCGCTCCTGCTCGGCCCGGAACCGGTCGACCGCGTCGAGGAAGCGGCGGGCGAAGAGGGCCCGGACCCCGTCGTACGGGATCGTGCCGCGGCGCGGGCGGCCGCCGCGGGTCGGGACGTGGAACCGGTGGATCGCGTCGAGGAAGAAGAGGGCGCGGACCCGCTCGTAGAGGTTCTCCGCGCCCCGGAAGAACCGGTCGAGCGCCGCGGCCTCGGCGAGCAGCGCGTCGAGCGGGAGGTCGGCGACCGCCTCGTCGAGCGACGCGTCGCGTCGGTCCGACGGGGTCGCGGTGACGATGTCGACGAGGGTGGAGGGCATGGGCGCCGAGAGGATACCCGGTCCGGCTCCCGCGGGAGGGGACGGACGCGCGTTCCGGGCGACCTCGATCCCCGGGCCGCGTCGGCGCCGCGGTCGCCGGCCGCCCGCCGCCGTCAGCCGTCGTCGCGCGGGTCGCCGTTCGTCTCGGTCGGCGCGAGGCGACGGAGGACCTGCTCCGCCTCGCGCTTCACCGCCGGCGCCGGGCAGCGCTCGAGCTTCTCGAAGACGTCCCGGTAGCGGGCGGGGGACGGCGCCGCGGCGAGGATCTCGAGCGCCCGGAGGTGGGTGAGCGCCGGGAGGTCGAAGAACGTGTCGTCCCGCACGAGGTCGGCGATGCGATCGAGCGTCCGCTCGTCCCGGTCGACCGCGTCGAAGCAGGAGAGGGCGACCACCGCCTCGGTCAGGACGCCGTCGCTCGGGTCGCCTCCGGAGAGGACCCGCCCGAGGGTCTCGAGCGCCATCGACGTGTAGCGTTCGTCGTCGGCGAGCCGGCAGAGGGCGTCGATGGCGTTCCGGCGGACCAGCGGGTTCTTCTCGCGCGCCAGCCCCTCGGTCCAGGCGGTGTTCCCGACGAAGTGGACGAGCCATTGCAGACGGCGGGCGCGCTCCTCGTGGTCACCGGCGCGGGCGAGGGCGTCGTGCAGCGCCCAGACCAGCTGGACGCGGATGTCGGCGGTCGCGCGGTCGAGCTTCTCGGCGCGCTCGCGTTCGAACTCGTCGGGGTTGTGCAGGTGGAGGAGGCGGACCTTCCGGAGGGCGCGGATCACCGCCTCCAGGTTCCCCGGGCCGTCGTCGGACGGGAGCGACGACTTCGCCTCGTTCAGGATCGACAGCGAGACCGAGTCGATGGCGGCCGAGAGGTCCGGGTGGTTCCGCCGCTGGCGGCGGAGCTCGTCCCGGAGGTCGCGCAGCGTCGTCTCGTCGATCAGGCTCTCCGGTTCGTTCCGCATCACGCCGTCGAAGAAGGCGAAGCCGACGTCGAGGTCCCTGAGCTCCTTCTCGCGGAGGAGGAACCGGAGCTGCCAGAGGAGGCCGATCAGGACGACCGCGAGCGCGCCGACGAGGACGCCGGTCGAGTTGCGCCGCACGAACCGGATCGAGCGCGTGATCGGGCCGGTCGAGCGGGCCTGGATCGACTCGTAGTTCAGCACGCAGCGGAGGTCGCCGGCGAGTTCGGCCGCCGTCGCGTACCGCCGCTCGGGGTTCTTCTCGAGGCAGGTCAGGAGGACCGTCTCGACGTCCTTCGGCAGCCGCGGGTTGAGCTGACGCGGCGGGCGGGGGTCGATCGAGAGGATGTTCCGGATCGAGACCTCGAGGCTCTTCGCCTCGAACGGGTGCTTCAGCGTGAGGAACTCGTACAGCGTCACGCCGAGCGACCAGATGTCGGTGCGGCGGTCGACCGGCGCGCGCCGGGTCATCGTCTGCTCGGGGCTCATGTACGACGGCGAGCCGAGCAGGTCGCCGGTGCGCGTGATCGACCGCGCGTCCCCGATCTTCGCCAGCCCGAAGTCCGCGACCATCAGCCGCCCGTCGGCGGACAGGAGGAGGTTCGAGGGCTTGATGTCGCGGTGGACCACGCCCTGCTCGTGCGCGTAGTGCAGCGCCTCCGCGACGTCGATGAAGAGCCGCAACGCCTCGTTGACGTAGTTCCGCTTGTCGAACGAGAGGATCTTCCGCCCCTCGCGCTCCGGCTCGAGCCCGCCCGAGGCGCCGGGCGCGAGCTCGTGGTGGAGGTGCAGCTCGGGGAGCCCGTCGTTCAGCACCCGGCGGACGGTGAGGACCCCCCGCGACGAGAGCTTCGCCTCGCGCAGCGCGCGGAGGATCAACCCGAGCGAGACGCCGGGGACGTACTCCATCGAGAAGAAGTACGTCCCGTCGGCCTCGCCCGACTCGAAGATCGGGATGATGTTCGGGTGACGGAGCCGCGCGGCCGCCTGCGCCTCGCGGACGAACCGCTGCACCACGCGCTCCTCGCTGGAGACCGAGTGGGGGAGGACCTTCAGCGCGAGCCGGCGGTCGAGCGTCGTGTCGATCGCGAGGTAGACGATCCCCATGCCACCGCGGCCGAGCTCGCGGACGAGCTCGTACTTGCCGAGCCGTCCCGTCGGCGCGCCCGAGCCGGGGAGGAGGCCGCCCGATTCGCTCATTTCTTGTCGCTCAGCACCCAGGTACCGTCGTCCCACCGGAGGACGTGAACGTCCTTCGTCGGGACCTGCCGCTCCGGGTCGAGGCGGAACGATCCGGTCGCCCCGTCGAATCGCTCCATCTCGTGGGAGAGCGCGTCGCGCACCTCCTCGCGCGTCCGGACGCCCGACTCGATCACCCGCCGCAGGAGCCGCCCGATGTCCCACCCGATCGCGGCGGCGGACGTCGGCGACTCCTCCCTCGCGCTCCGGCGCCAGAACTCGACCAGCTCGCGCGCCGGCTCGCCCGGGTCGTCCCACGCGAAGTGGGCCGTGATGTAGATCCGGCTCGGCAGCGCCGGCGCGCGCTGCAGGAATTCGCGCATCTGGGCGGAGTGCCAGCCGTCGCCGCCGAGGAACACGAACTCGCGCTCCTGCCAGAGGCGCGTCGACTTGCTGATGATGTCGATGATGTCGCCGCGATAGAGCGGGAGGTAGATCGCGTCGGCGGGGTTCTCGCGGAGCCATCGGACGAGGTTCCCGCCGCCGTCGTGCCCCCGGCGATACGTCTTCGTCGCCGCGACCCTCCCCCCGAGCCGCAGGAACGTCTCCGTGAACGCGTCGGACAGGCCGAGCGAGTAGTCGTTCGTCGCGTCCCGGAGCACCACGACCGACTCGACCCCCAGCTCGCTCCACGCGAAGCGGGCCATCCGCTCCCCCTGCTGCGAGTCGGTGAAGCAGGCGCGGAACGCCCACTCCTTGCCGCGGGTGATCGCGTCGTGCGTCGCCATCGGCGTCAGGAACGGGACGCCGAGCGTCTCCGCGCGTTCGGCCCCGGCGAGCGCGCAGGGGCTCGTCATCCCGCCGATGATCGCGGCGACGTCCTCCCGTTCGACCAGCTCGCGCACGAGCTCCGCCGTCCGGGCCGGCTCGTTCCGGTCGTCGCGATAGACGAACTCGTACCCGTCCCCTCCGGGCGGGAGGACCGACTCGAGCGCGCGACGACATTGGTTGGCGCCGAGCCCCTGGCTGTCGTTCCGGAACGGCAGGATGACCCCGATCCGGAGCCGCGAGTCGCCGGGCCATCCGAAGTGGTCGCAGCCGCCGACCAGCGCGGCCGCGACGAGCGCCGCGAGCGCGAGGAAGGAGCGGCGAGGGAGGCGACGGTCACGGTCCACCCCTCGAGTCTATGAGGCGAGGGAGCGAGACGAAAGCCGC
>JAUIEL010000159.1 GCA_030428825.1 bacterium | reverse complement strand
TACGGATGGAGCCAATGGAGGGGGAGCAGGTCGGGCCTCCGGCCGGCGGTCGCGGCGTCGAGCGTGACCGCCGCGGTGCCGGTCGTCTCCGCGCCGCGCACCGCGTACCCGCGGCGCCCGAGCTCGAGCGCCAGCCGCGACTGGTACGGGTTCCGGGCGTAGAACGGCGCGAACAGGACGTCGAGCGTCACCCCGCCACCTCGAGGCCGTGGACGCAGCACCGGACGTCCCGGCTGTACGTGAACCGGTCGACGACCTCTCCCGACGCCTCGTCGATCTCGAGGATCGTCGCCGGCGAGATGCCGACGAACAGCCGCCCGCCGCGACACGCGAGCCCGCGCACGAACGCGGGCCGCGGCGGCGTGTGCGAGTGGAGGCCGCGCTTCTCGAGCCACTTCCGGAGCTTGTAGACGCGGTCGGCGCCGCGCAACAGCCGGCGCACGCCCGCGTCGTCCGCGAACGACAGCCGCCCGGTCCGTCGTCCCGCCGCGAGGTCGAACGTCGCCACCCCGCGGTCGACGGTGTGGCTGACCCGGACGTTCCCGTCCTCCCCGCGGGTCAGGTTGTGCGACCCCTTCAGCGCCTTGTCCCGCGCCGCGATCCGGTCCCGGTCGAGGTCGGCGACGACGCCGTGCTTCGAGAAGAGCGCGTGCAGCCGACCGTCGACGATCGTGACCGCGTTCAGGTGGAGGTGGTGGGGGTGGCGGGCGTGCTCCGACCCGAGGAACCGCCCGCGGTTGTCCGCGTCCTTGTCGATCTCGAGCGGCGTGACCCCGAGTTCGGCCGCGATCCCCGGCATCTCCCGCGGCCACCGCGCCTCGATGAGCGCCCCGTCGGCGAGGTCGAACCGGAGCGCCGCGTCGATCGCCGTCGAGGTCGTCCAGAGCGTCCCGTCGCCGACCGGCACCGACTCGTGCAGCGAGACCATCAGCGGGTGGCTGAACTTCCGTCGCGGGCGGAGGTCGCGGTCGAAGACGTGCAGCGAGTGGAACGAGCCGCAGACGACCTCGTCGCCGAGGAGTTCGATCCCGCGCCCGCCGCGCGTGTTGCCGCGCGGGTTCGGGTCGTCGACGTCCGGGTCGGTCGGGGCGATCGGCACGCGCGCGACGATCTCCTTCGTCGTCCAGTCGAGGGCGACCAGCTCGCCCCCCTCGAGCGGCGGCGCGGAGCGGATGACCGTGGAGAAGTAGACGCGCATCGGCCGCGCTCAGACCTCGGGGTAGAGGATCGAGTCGACCTCCATCTCCCGCACGCGCCGATACGTGCGGATCTCCCGGTACAGCTCCGCCATTCGTTCCGCGCGCGCCGCGGAGGTGAACCGTCCGCGGACCAGCGCCGCGCCGGCCTCGGCGCGCGCCCGCGCCGCGTCCGGGTCGGCGAGCGTCTCGAGGATCGCCGCCGCGAGCGCGTCCGGGTCGCGCGGCGGGACCAGCAGCCCGGTCCGGCCGTGCCTCACGATCTCGACGTTCCCGGCGACGGCGGTCGAGACGACGGGGACGCCCATCGCGAGCGACTCCCGGATCGAGCCGGTCAGCCCCTCCCCCTTGGTCGACGCGCAGATCGAGACGTCGAGCGTCCGGAGGAGGCGCGGCACGTCGTCGTGGAAGCCGAGGTGGACGAACCGATCGCGCGCGACGCCGGCCGCGTCGAGGAGCGCGTCGAGCTCGGCGCGCTCCCCCTTGCCGGCGCAGACGAACCGGACGTCGTCCCGCTCCGCCAGGACGCGGCGCGCCGCCGCCGCCAGCACGCGGTGACCCTTCTTCGGGTCGAGGTTGGCGACGACGCCGACCAGCCGCGCGTCGTCCGGCACGCCGAGGTCGGCCGCGCGGTCGTACGGCGCCGCGTCGGGACGGAACCGCTCCTCGTCGTACGCGCCGTAGACGACCTCGACGCGCGCCGGATCGACGCCGGCCGTCCGGACCAGGAGCCGCTTCAACGCCTCCGCCACCACGACGACGCGGTCGATCCGCGGCGAGCGGAGCCGGCGGGCGCGCGCCTTCGACGGGACCTTGCTGGTGCCGACGTTCGCGACCGCCCCGACGTCGGGGGCGAGGGGCGCGGCCTGCAGGAACCGCTGCACCGCCTGCTCGCGGTGGAGGTGGACGACGTCGTACCGCCCCTCGATCAGGAGGTCGCGGAGCGCCTTGATCGACGCCAGCCGCCGCAGCCGGAGGCCGACGTACCGGCAGCCGGCCGCCTCCACGCGGGCGCGCGTCTCGTCGTGGGCGCCGTCCTCCCGCTCGGAGAACGCCATCGTCACTCGGTGGCCGAGTCGGGCGAGCTCGCGGGAGAGGAGGAACGCCTGCACGGCGCCGCCCGCGTTGATCTTCGAGTGCGTCAGGAGCTGGAGGATCGAGAGCGGCGTCTCTTCCATCGCGCCGTTCGTCACGCCGACGGATCGGAGAAGAACTGGTCGATCGGGCCCTCGCTCTCCCCGCGGGAGAGGGCCTCGGTCTGCATCCGGAAGGCGCGCGCGTACCGGCCGTCCTTCGCCATCAGCTCCTCGTGGGTCCCCTCCTCGTGGATCTCCCCCTTCACCAGGACGACGATCCGGTCGGCGCGGCGGATCGTGGCGAGGCGGTGCGCGATCACGAGGGTGGTGCGCCCCTTCATCAGGTGGTCGAGCGCGGACTGGACCGACGCCTCCGCCTCGGCGTCGAGCGCGGACGTCGCCTCGTCGAGGATGAGGATCGGCGGGTTCTTCAGGAGCGCGCGCGCGATCGCGATCCGCTGGCGCTCGCCGCCGGAGAGGCGCAGGCCGCGCTCGCCCATCTCGGTGTCGTAGCCGTTCGGCTTGTCGACGATGAAGTGGTGCGCGTTCGCCGCCTTCGCCGCCGCCTCGATCGCCTCGTCGGAGACGTCGTCGAGCCCGTAGGCGATGTTCTCGCGGATCGTGTCGCGGAACAGGATCGTCTCCTGGGTGACCGTGCCGATCTGCCGGCGGAGTGACTTCAGGGTCAGGTCTCGGATGTCGATCCCGTCGATCGTGATCGCGCCGTCGTCGATGTCGTACAGCCGGGGGAGGAGGTCGACGAGCGACGTCTTCCCCGAGCCGGACGGGCCGACGATCGCGACCGTCTCGCCCTTGCGGACCGTCAGGTCGACTCCGCGCAGGACCGGGACGTCCTCCTGGTACTGGAACCGGACGCCCCGGAACTCGATCGCGCGCTCGAGCCGATCGAGCGGGACCGCGTCCGGGTGCTCCTTGATCTCCGGGGTCTGGTCGAGGATCCGCACGACGCGCCCGCCGCAGGCGATGCCGCGGACGAAGTCGTTCTGCAGCTTCCCGAGCTTCCGGACCGATCCATTCAGCTTCTGCAGGGCGACGAGGAGCGTGGCGAGGATCGGGACGGTCAGGTCCCCCTCGATCACCGCGCCGCCGAGGAACCAGATCGCCGCCGCGATCCCGATCCCCCCGACGATGTCGACCACCGGCTCGGTCATCGCGCGGAGCCGGTACGTCGCCATCTGCTTCTTGTAGATCGAGCGGGTGGCGTGCTTGAACCGCTTGATCTCGTACCCCTCCCCCGAGAACGTCTTGACGACCTTCTGGCCGGAGAGCGCCTCGGAGAGGATCGCGAACATGTCGCCCGACCCCGCCTCGGCCGCCTTCGAGCGGTGGCGGATCTTGTCGGCGATGATCCGGATGGGGAGGATCGCGAGCACCACGAAGCCGACCGCGAACAGGGCCGCCCAGCTCGTCTGGTGGATCGCGAACCAGAGCGCGCCGATGAAGATGCAGAGCTCCTTCGAGCCGGTGATCGCGAAGCCGATCATCATCTCGCGGAGCCGGTTGATGTCCTTCGTGACGCGGGCGACGATCTTCCCGGAGTGGGTCGACTGGTGGAACCGGAGGGGGAGCCGGACGAGGTTCTTGAACGTGTCCTCGCGCAGGCGGCGGATCACCTTCCGGGTGGTCGACGCCATCAGCATGCTCTGGATGTACTTCAGGAGCGAGCCGACGAGGATCACGCAGAAGAAGAGGATCACGACCTGGAAGAGGCTCGTCCTCCGGTCCTCCTTCGACGGTGGGGGCGGCGCCGCCGGTCCGCCCGCCGGGGGCGCGACCACGGTCGGGCCCGCGGGAGCCGCGGGGTCCGGATCCGGCGTCTGGGTCGGGTCGGGGGCCGGCGTCGTGGGGGTGTCGCGGCCGAGCATCCGCTTCACCTTCTCGAACGGCGTGACCGCCGAACTCCCCGGCTCGGCTTCGCCGCCCATCACCGTCAGTCCCTCCTGGATCAGCGCGAGCTGTCCCACGATGAGCCCGCCGGTCAGGATCGACAGGAAGATGGCGGCGACGACCTTGTACCAGTACGGCCGGACGTACCGGAACAACGTCCGGTAGATCCGCATGTCCTCCCGGGTCGCGGGGACGAGGATCCGCTTCGTCTTCGCCCAGAACCCGGCCTTCGCGTCCCGCTCCGCCTCGAGCGCCTCGAGCTCGTCGAGGTCGAGGGTCGGGCGCATCATCCGCGTCTCGTCGAACGACGGCTTCGCCTCGTCCGCGCCGTTCGCGCGCGGGCGGGTGGCGGGTCCGGTCCGGACCTCGTCGTCGTTCGGCGTCATCGTCGGAGCGCCCCCGGCCTCAGCCGGCGACGGCGGCCTCCACGTCCTTCACGGTCTCCGGGAGCTCGAGCTCGAGGTCCTCGTACAGGCGGCGGACGGCGCGGTCGGTCGCCGTCCCCGGCTCGAAGAAGAGGTCGTTCGCGATCGCGCGGCGGATCTCGCCCTTCTCGCCCGGGTTCTCGAGGAGGCGCGGCACGACCTCGCGCAGCTCGTCGGCGGTCTTCACGATCTCGCCTCCCTTCCGGCCCCAGGTGTCGAGGTCGATCTTGCTCTTCCGCTGGCCGTACAGGATCTCCGGCACGTCGAAGAAGACGATCGGGCGGTCGACGAGCGTGTACTCGAACGCCACCGACGAGGCGTCGGTCAGCAGGAGGTCGGCGGCGGCGAGGAGCGGGACGATGTCCGAGCCGAGGTCGGCGCGGAGCCGCTCGTGTCGCCACTCGGCGAGGCGCGTCGGCCAGTCGATCGAGCACTCCGGGTCCTCCGACGCGTGATCGTGCGGCTTCACGATCAGGTTGATCGGGAGGTCGAGGAGCGCCCGGATGATCGCCTCGCCGTGGCGGTTCAGCGAGTTTCCGGAGTCGCCGGTCGGCGCGTACAGGACGGTCGGGAGCGCCGGGTCGAGGTCGAGCGCCAGCAGGACCTGCGCCGGGTCGATGCTGCCGTCGACGAGGCGGTCGACCTTCGGCAGCCCGGTCATCACCAGCCGCGGGTCCCCCTCCTCGAACAGCCCCCGCTCGATGAACTTCCGCCGGTGGTACGGGCCGGGGAGGAAGAGCCGGTCGAACATCGTGCTCTTCGGCTTGATCGCGCAGTTCTTGAACGAGACGCCGTGGAAGATCTGGACCTTCAGCTTGGCGAAGCGCGGGATGATCCGCTGGGAGAAGTTCGGGCTGAGGTAGACGTCCCACGGCATGAACCGCGCCACCCGGAAGTGCAGCACGCCTCGCTGCACGCCGTGGCGGCTGAAGAAGCGGTTCAGGTCGGCCCGCTCCTCTTCCTGGAACTGCCGGGTGTGGCTCAGGGTCCCGGTGTGGTGGATGCGGAGGCGCGGGTCGTCCTCGATCCTCCGGAGGATCGGCTTGTACATGACGACGTTGACGCCGTTGTTCGCCGAGCAGAGGATCCAACGCCGCCGACGGAGGGGGTTCGCCATTCGTGCTTCCCGACTTCGGACGGTCTCGCCAAACCGGAGAGTCTACCGACGAGGCGCGCACGCCGGATCCGAAAACCTCCCCGGACCCCGGCCCGCCGCCGCGCCGATCCTCGCCGACGGACTCCGTAAATCTCAACCGAAAAGAGAGTTGAAGAGGAAGGCTGCGGAGGCGACGTCGCGCCGCGGCGACGCGCGGCCGCCTCTTCGGCCGACGGCCGGGACGCCTTACGATCCGTCTCCGTGCGCCCGCTCACCGACGCCCTCGTCCTCGCCCGGGCCCCGTACTCCGAATCGAGCCAGGTCGTCCACCTGCTCACGGCGGGGGAGGGGCGGATCACCTGCCTCGCCCGCGGCGTCTACCGGCCGAAGTCGAACTTCGGCGGCGCGCTCGACGTCCTGACCCGCGGCGAGGCGGACGTGTCGCGCCGGCGCGGGAGCGAGCTCGACCTCCTCCACCGGCTCCGCGTGACGCATCCGTACCGGGGGCTTCGCCGGACGCTCCTCGCCTGGTCCGCCGCGAGCCACGTCCTCGAGCTGGTGCGGGCGTTCTCGTGGGTCCGGGACCGCGAGGCCGGCCTCTTCCGGCTGGTCACGGCGACGCTCGACGCGCTCGAGGGCGGGCCGCCGGCGGAGGTCGTCGAGACCTGGCTCGCCGCGTTCGCCCTCCGCCTGCTCGAACGGGCCGGCTTCCGTCCCGAGCTCGACGGCTGCCTCGGGTGCGGCGCGCGGGTCGGGGAGGGGCCGGTCGGGTTCTCGCTCGAGGAGGGGGGCGTCGTCTGCCCGCGCTGCGCCGCGGCGAAGCGGCGGATCGTCCCGCTCTCGGCCGGCGCGCTGGCGCTCGAGCGGCGGATCCTGTCGGGGGCGCGAGGCGAGGCGCCGGCCGACCGGGACGCCGTCTCCGAGGTCCGTCGGACGATCGACACCGTGGTCGAGCACCGGCTGGAGCGGCCGCTCCTCGCGCGGCGCCTGTTCGACGAGGAGGTGGCGGCGTGCGCCTGAGAGACGTCCGCTCCCGGGGCGCGGCGGCGTCGTTCGTCCCGGTCCCGGTCCTGGTCCTGCTCCTGCTCCCCGCGTGCCGCTCGATCCCCGAGGTCGACGGCGCCCCCGCGAACGAGCTCGCGCCGGCGGCGCTGCTCGAGGCGGCGGAGACGGCGTTCGCGGAGGAGCGGGCGGATGACGCGATCGCCGCCGCCGAGTGGTACCTGACCCATCACTTCGACGAGCCGGACGTCGAGCGCGCGCGCTGGGTCGTCGCCGAGGCGCGCTTCGGCCGCGGGGAGCTCGCCGAGGCGTTCAACCAGTACCGCCGGATCCTCGACGAGAACCGCTTCACGGAGCGGGCCGAGGCGATCGGCGACCGGGCGTGGGAGATCGGCAGGACGCTCGCCCGGGAGAAGGCGGAGTTCTTCGACGACTTCGGCGCCGACCGCGACGTCGGGATCGAGGCGCTGAACCTCATCGTCACCCGTTACCCGAAGGACGACCGCGCCGACGACGCGTGGAAGGAGCTCGCCGCCGCGTTCGCCGCCGACGGCGCGTGGGCCGCGGCGGCCGACATCTACGAGCGGCTCGCCCGCGAGTACCCGGGGAGCGAGTGGCGCGACCTCGCGCTCTTCCGGGTCGCCGAGGCGTACGCGCGGCAGTCGCGCGGCGGCTCGTTCGACGTCGACCCGCTCTTCCAGGCGGACGCGGCGCTCGCCCGGTACCTCGCCGTCTATCCGGACGGGAACTTCGTGGAGGAAGCGGAGGCGGAGCGACTCCGGCTGCAGGACGAGATCACCCGCCACGAGCTGGAGGTCGCCGAGCACTACCGGCAGAGAGGAGACCTGGACGGGGAGCGGCTGCACCTGACGAACGCCGCGACCCGCTTCCCCGACTCCCCCGGCGCGGCGGAGGCGCGGGAGCGGATGGCCGCGCGAGGCGTCGATCCGGGCCCCGACTCGAACGACCTCCTCCGGCCGCGCAGCGAGCGACCGCCCTGGCGACAGGGTCCGGCGCCGGCGGGCGCGGGGGGCGCGCGATCGGCGGGGATTCCGGCGGCCGGCCGGTAGAATCGGCGTACGACGGCTATCATGAGCCGAACTGGTGCATCTCCGCCCCCTCGCGGGCCGGATTCGCCCGAAACGAATCAGGCCTCCGGCGGGTCGAGGCCGATGAGCGGAATGCGATGAGGAGAGTCTCCGGCCAGATCGTCCTGCTGCTGCTCGGTCTCGCCGTGCTCCCGGCGTGCTCCGGGTATCGGAGCGATCCGATCTTCCCGAAGGCCGCGCGCCGCGTCGCGGTGCCGATCTTCGAGAACCAGACGTTCTTCCGTCAGATCGAACTCGACCTGACCCGGTCGGTCTGCGACGAGCTCCGGGGGCGCCCCGGCATCCACGTCGTCGACCCGGCCGAGGCGGACATCATCCTCGAGGGGACCATCACCGACGTCGATCAGAGGGTGTTGTCGATCACGCGGCGCCGCCGCTCGACCGAGTCGTCCGCCACCACCCAGGTCGCGTGCAAGGTCCTCGACGCCCGGACGCGACAGGAGCTGAAGCGCTTCTCGACCAGCGAGCGGGTCGACTTTGCCATCCAGACCGGCGAGGGGCTACAGACTGCACAACGTCAGGCGTTCTACGACCTGGCGCGCAAGATCGTCTACGAGCTCGAGGCCGACTGGTAGGCCGAGCCGAACGAGAGAGGGACCGTGACTCAAGAACCGAACCGCCACTCCGATCCGATGGGGCCGCCCGACCCCGACAAGGGGAAGCGCCCGAAGAGCGGCGTGAGCACGGTCATGACCGCGCTGATCGTGGTCCTGGTCGTCCTGCTGGTCATCAGTTTGTTCGACGACCAGGGGGCCTTCATGGCCCAGCGGAAGGAGTACGACCAGAACCGGTTCTTCGAGAAGCTGTACATCGGTCAGATCGAGTCGATCACGCAGGAAGGGGAGCTCCGACTGACCGGGACCCTGAAGGGGCCGAAGACCGCCGACGGGAAGGCGCAGGACGGCTTCGTCGTCGAGTTCCCGCCCGGCGTCCTGGCCGAGCGGTACGACGAGATCCAGCGGCTCGTCTCCTCCGAGTTCGACGTGATCGGCGCCAGCTCGTTCCTGGCCGGGATCGAGAGCGGGACGATCGAGGTGCGCGACGCGTACACCGTCCAGCGCCCGGCCGACTTCCTGATCTTCGCCCAGTTCCTCGGCGAGGCGGGGAAGGGGCAGGTCCCGGTGCCGCGGCTGGCGTGGTACGAGGTGCAGAACTACGCCGACGCGAACGAGGTCCTCCGCACCATCGAGCGGTCGAGCCCGAAGGTCGAGATCGCCCACCACACGCTCGCCGGACCGACCCTGACCGCGAACCAGCCGAACAACTGGATGGCGAACCTCCTGCTGACGCTCGCCCCGTGGCTGCTGATCATCGCGATCTTCTGGTTCTTCCTGATGCGCCAGATGCGGTCGCCGGGCGGCGGCGGCGGCGTCCTGTCGTTCGGCCGCAGCCGCGCCCAGCTCATCTCGAAGGAGAAGAGCTCGGTGACGTTCGACGACGTGGCCGGGGTCGACGAGGCGAAGGAAGAGGTCGAGGAGATCATCGAGTTCCTGAAGAACCCGGCCCGGTTCTCGCGGCTCGGCGGGCGGATCCCGCGCGGTGTGCTGCTGGTCGGCCCGCCGGGAACGGGGAAGACGCTCCTCGCCAAGGCGATCGCCGGCGAGGCGAACGTCCCGTTCTTCTCGATCTCCGGCTCGGACTTCGTCGAGATGTTCGTCGGCGTCGGCGCGTCCCGCGTGCGGGACCTCTTCCGACAGGCGCGGGAGCACTCCCCCTGCCTCGTCTTCCTCGACGAGATCGACGCGGTCGGGCGGAAGCGCGGTTCGGGGCTCGGCGGCGGCCACGACGAGCGCGAGCAGACGTTGAATGCCATCCTGGTCGAGATGGACGGGTTCGAGACCGACGAGGGGATCATCCTCGTGGCGGCGACGAACCGGCCGGACGTCCTCGACCCGGCGCTCCTGCGGCCCGGCCGCTTCGACCGTCAGATCGTCGTCGGCCTCCCCGACCTGAAGGGGCGCGAGGAGATCCTCCGCGTCCACACCCAGAAGGTGAAGATCGCCCCGGACATCGAGATGGTCCGGCTCGCGCGGGCGACGCCCGGCTTCTCCGGCGCCGAGCTCGCGGCCCTCGTCAACGAGGCGGCGCTGATCGCGACCCTGAAGAACCGCGAGTGGGTCGAGTTCGAGGACTTCGAGGAGGCGCGCGACAAGGTCCGGTGGGGCCGGCAGAAGAAGGCGCGCGTGATGGAGGAGAAGGACCGGCTGGTCACCGCCTACCACGAGGCGGGGCACGCCCTGGTCGGGCACTTCATCCCGGACGTCGAGCCGCTCCACAAGGTCACGATCATCCCGCGCGGCATGTCGCTCGGGGCGACGATGGTCCTCCCGGAGAAGGACCGGGTCAACGAGACGAAGAAGCAGATCCTCGGCTTCATCGCGTTCGCGTACGGCGGCCGCGTGGCGGAGGAGCTGACGTGCGACGACATCTCGACCGGCGCCTACGACGACATCAAGCGGGCGACCGAGCTGGCGCGCCAGATGGTCTGCCAGTGGGGGATGTCCGACGCGATCGGGCCGATCGCCTACACCGAGTCGTCGGACGCGGTCTTCCTCGGCCAGGACCTCGTCCGGTCGAAGAACCACTCCGAATCGATGGCGCTCGACATCGACCGCGAGATCAAGCGGATCCTGCTCGAGGAGCACGACCGCGCCAAGACGATCCTGACCGAGCACCGCTCCGAGCTCGAGAGCCTCGCCCAGGCGTTGATGAAGTACGAGACGCTGACCGGCGCCGAGGTCGCGGCGATCGTCGACGGCGAGGACATCGACGAGATGCGCGAGCGCGAGGCGGCGAAGGAGGACGAGGAGCGCGCCCGTCGCCGCGCCGACGCGGAGAAGAAGGCGCGCGAGCGGGCCGACGAGCAGAAGCCGGGGGACGAGCTGACCGACTTCGGCGGGGCGCACCCCGAGCCGGCGTAGTCCTTCCGGACCGAGCGAGGTCCGAGCGAGAGGGGCGCCGCCCGAGGCCGGGCGGCGCCCCTCTCCGCGTCTCGGCTCGCGGTCCGGTCAGTCGCCGCCGGCGAGGACGTCGACGAAGGCGCGGAGCCACGCCGGGTGGGCGGGCCACGCGGGGGCGGTCACCAGCGTCCCGTCGACGTGCGCCTCGGTCATCTCGACCTCGACGTACGTCCCGCCGGCCGCGCGCACCTCGGGCGCGCACGCCGGGTACGCGGAGAGGGAGCGCCCGTCGACGACCCCCGCCGCGGTCAGGAGCTGGGCGCCGTGACAGATCGCGGCGATCGGCTTCCCCGACGCCGCGAAGTGCCGCACGACCTCGAGCACGCGCTCGTCGAGGCGGAGGTACTCCGGCGCGCGACCGCCGGGGACGACGAGGGCGTCGTACGACGCGGGGTCGACCTCGTCGAACGTCGCGTGCAACGTGAAGGCGTGTCCGCGCTTCTCCGAGTACGTCTGGTCCCCCTCGAAGTCGTGGACCGCGGTCCGGACCCGGTCGCCGGACCGCTTGCCCGGGCAGACCGCGTCGACCCGGTGCCCGAGCATCGCCAGGGCCTGGAACGGGACCATGGCCTCGTAGTCCTCCACGAAGTCGCCGACGGTCATCAGGATCCGCTTCTCGTTCGGGGCGTCGACC
>JAUIEL010000158.1 GCA_030428825.1 bacterium | reverse complement strand
AATCATGGGTCCCTACCGCCTCTCTTCCATTCCCTCAGAATCGGGGTGAGCCGCGATCTCCACGTCGACGAGGTCCGTCGGGATCGGGAGAGGGAGGGGGTAGAGAGCGCCTTTGAGCCAGCGACGCCCGACCCGACCCCGGCGAACCCGCCGACGTGCAGCGGAGCGTCGCGAGTAGAGCGGAGCGGGCGGACCGACCTTCAGCGCCGCCCCTGGCGTCGAATCCGGCCTCGCCGTTCCCCACGCGCGTGCCGCCCGTGGAGCGGGCCGAACGCCCCCTCCCTCTCCCGATCCCGGCGGACCGCAGCCGACGAACGCCCCGCGGCCGAATCCCCGTTCACCGCCCCGCGCGCAGCGGACCCCCGCGAAGCGGCCCCACGCTCCACGCGCAGTGGACGTCGCCCCGCGCAGCGGTGTGACCGCCCCGCGCAGCGGTGTGACTGCCTAGCGCAGCGACTAAAGTGAAGCCCCAACCCAGGAGGAGTTTCCGTGAGCGAAACGCGACGCACCGTCCTCATCACCGGAGTCACTCGCGGGATCGGCCGCTCCGTGGCCGAGCGCCTCGCGGAGGACGGGCACGTCGTCGTCGGGTGCGGGCGAAGCGCGCCGGTCCTGGAGGCGCTCTCGTCCCGGCTGAAGGCGCCGCACCGGTTCGCGGCGGTCGACGTGGGCGACGCGGAGGCGGTCGATGGCTGGGCGCGCGACGTCCTCGACGCGGGCGCGGTGCCGGACCTGATCTTCAACAACGCGGCGCTGATGAACGAGCTGGCGCCGATGTGGAAGGTCCCGGCCGACGAGATGGAGCGGATGCTCCGCGTGAACGTGCTCGGGGTGGCGAACGTCGTGCGCGCGTTCGTGCCGGCGATGATCGAGCGGGGCCGCGGCGTCGTCGTCAACCTGAGCTCGGGGTGGGGGAGTTCGACCTCCCCCGAGGTCGGGCCTTACTGCGCGACGAAGTACGCGATCGAGGGGCTCACCGGCAGCCTGGCCCAGGAGCTCCCGGCGCCCCTGGCGTGCGTCGCGCTCAGCCCGGGCGTGGTCGACACGGAGATGCTGCGCCAGTGTCTCCCCGACCTCGCGCCGTCGTGCGTCGGACCGGAGGCGTGGGCCGACCGGTACGTCGACGACCTCCTGGCGCTCGGCCGCGCGGACAACGGGCGGAGCCTCCGCTTCGAGCTCGGTTAGCGGGGCGCCGCGTCCTCCTCGGGAACGAACGCCTCGACCGGTTCCTCCTTCCCCCGGATGGCGAGGCTCCCGATCCCGCGGAAGCGGAACCGGTCGCCGGCGGCGTCGCGGACCGTGCGGCTGACGACCACCTCGACGCCGTCCAGGCGCTTGGTCTCCTGTTCGAGGCGGGACGCGGTGTTCACCGTGTCGCCGATCGCGGTGTATTCGATCCGCTCGTCGGAACCGACGTTCCCGACCACCGCCTCCCCGGCGTCGATCCCGATCCCCATGTGCATCGACGCGGCCCTCGGTCCGCCGCCGCTCTCGCTCCAGCGGGCGCGGAGATCGGCCATCGCCCGCTGCATCGCGAACGCGGCCCGGATGGCGTGGGTCTCCTGACGGACGTCGCGCCGCGGCGCCCCGAACATCGCCATCAACCCGTCGCCGAGGAACTTGTTGATCAGGCCCTGCTGCGCCATCACCGCCTCGATCATCCGGGCGTAGAAGTCGTTCAACATCGTGACGACCTCCTCCGGCGGCGCCTTCTCGGCCAGGCTGGTGAACCCGCGGAGGTCGGCGAACAGGATCGTCACGCGCCGGCGTTCCCCCTCCAGCCGGACCTCGTGGCCCGAGAGCACGTCGCGCGTCACGTCCTTCGAGACGTACCGCGCGAGCGCGCCCTTCAGGTTCTCGCGCTGGAGGAGTCCGACGGTCATCCGGTTGACCGCGCGCCCGACCTCCGCGAACTCGTCCGTGCCGCGGATCTCGACCGTCGTGTCGAACTTCCCCTCGCCGATCGCGTGGACCGCGTCGCGGAGGACGGCGAGCGGCCGCGACACCCGTCGGGCGAGGAGGCTCGCGACGAGGCACGCCAGCCCGAGCGCGGCGAGGACGGCCAGCAGGCCGGAGATCAGCAGGCGGCGCTCCGCGTCGAGGACGTCGGTCGCGGCGACGTCGACGCCGAGCAGGCCGACGAACCGCCCGTCCCGATCGCGGATCGGCGCCTGCGCGGTGACCCACGTGCCCCACTTGTCGGTCGAGAACTCGGGGAAGACGAGCGGCGCGTCCTCGTTGAACACGAACCCCTCGGGCGTCTCGTAGACGTCGCCGAGGTTCGACTTGTCCGGCCCCGGCTCTTCGGCGTCGACGCCGAAACGGACGACCGTCGGGTCGGCGGCGTCGCGGTGCAGCGTGTAGACGTACTTCACGTGGACGTCCGGCCGCCGGTTCGCGTCGCGGACGGAGCGGAGGTGGCGTTCGAGGTCGCGGTACGCCTCCGACCCCTGGTCGGTCGCCGAGCCGAGCGTCGCGAGGAGGTCGCCGTCGACGGCGACCGCGCCGGCGGCGGCGATCGAGAGGACCTGACTCTCGATCCGATGCCGGAGCTGGCGGCTCGACAGCGCGTAGTCGACCGCGAGCAGCACCGCGTTCGTCAACAGCGCGAGCCCGACGAACGACGCGAGGACCTTGGTGCGGTAGCGCAAGTCGGCGATTCTCCCCTGCGAGAGGACGAGGGCCCCGGGGATCCTCCCGACCTCGGGGGGGCGGTCGCAAGGGGAGAACGCGGGAGATCACCCGGACGTGGGGCGACCCGCTCGGTCCGCGGTGGTGTTCCCCCGCTCCCGTCGCGGTGACGGGCACGGAGGTTGCACGGAAACGAGGGACCGGAGGTTCCCCGATGCGCGTCCACGAATCACTCGCCCTCGTCCCCGTTCTCCTCGCCGGGTGGCCGTCGCCGCTCGGCGCCGACGTGCTGAAGGTGCCGAAGCAGTTCGCGACGATCCAGGCGGCGGTGGTGGCCTCGAACCCCGGCGACGTCATCGAGGTCTCGAAGGGGGTCTACGCCGGCGCGGTCGGCCTGTTCGGCCGGTCGAACCTCACCCTCCGGGCGAGGGAGGACCATGTCGTGGTGGTCGACGGGAGCTTCACGTCGACCCCGATCCTCGTCCACGACTCGGCCGGCATCCGGATCGTCGGTATTCGCGCTCGGAACGCGGGGCCGTCCGGCGTCGCGATCCGGATCTCCGACTCCGAGGACGTGCAGGTCGTCCGCTGCCGCGCCCAAGGCGCGGAGGTCGGCGTCGGGGTCGAGGGTTCGCGAGGAGTCCACGTCAGGAAGTGCAGGGTCACGGGCACGGCCGAGGCGGGGGTCTCGCTCGGCCCGGGTTCCGTCGGCTGCCTGGTGTCCGAGTGCACGATCACGGACTCCGGCACGGCGGGGGTCCGGGCCGTCGGAGAGGGGCATCTCGTGGAGGGGAACACCATCCTCGGCCCCGACCTCGGCGTGCAGCTCGGGACGACCTCGCCGTCGACGCCGTGTTCGCGGACGGTCGTGAGGGAGAACGAGATCGAGCAGGTCGCCTACGGGATCACCTTCGTCAACGCCGGCAACGTCCGATGCGACGCGATCGGGAACCGCATCTCCCTCGCGTCGAGCTACGGCCTGTACGTCAACAGCGAGGGGGGAGTGGTCGAACGGAACAAGGTCCTCGACCCCGGAGTCGTCGGAATCGACATCGCCTCCGACGGCGTCCGCATCGTCGACAACGTCGTGAAGCGATCGGGCTCGTACGGCATGTACGTCGCCCTGGGCGCCAACGACGGTCTGTTCGTCGGCAACGTGATCAAGAGCTCCGCCGGCACCGGCCTCTACGTCCACGACGACGGGCACTGCTTCCTGCGAAACGAGGTGACGGGGAGCGGCAACGTCGACGTCGGCACGGTGGCGGGGAACGTCTGGGTCGACAACGAGTTCGGCACGGGGACGCCCTGACGAATCGACCCGGAGGGCGGCGCGCCGGCGGATACGATGGCGCGTCGTCCCGCCCGGGCCCCGATCCGATGCAGTACTGGCACTGGCTCGCCGTCGTCTCCCTCGCGTTCGTCCTGCTCGAGCGGCTCCGGCCCGCGCGGGCGGCGCAGGGGACGTTCCGGCCGGAGGTCGCGAACGACCTCGCGTACCTCGTCTTCAACGGCCACGTCTGGGCGGTCCTGACCGCGGGGCTCGTCGGCTGGTTCGCCGCCCGGACCGACGGCGCGCTCGACGCCGCGGCGCTCCTCCCGGCGCGGGCGGCGCTCGCCGACCGACCGTTCTGGCTCCAGTTCGTCGTCTACCTCGTCGTCTCCGACCTCCTCCAGTGGTGCGTGCACGTGCTGCTCCACCGCGTGCCGTTCCTCTGGACGTTCCACAAGGTCCACCACGCGGCGCCGGTCCTCGACTGGATGGCGAACTTCCGCTTCCACTGGATGGAGCTGGTCGTCTACCGCTCGCTCCTGTACGTGCCGCTCCTCTGGCTCGGCGGCGACCCGGCGCCCCTGTTCGCGGTGGCGGTCTTCGCGACGGCGTGGGGGCACTTCAACCACGCCAACCTCGACGTCGGCATCGGACCGCTCGGGTACGTCTTCAACTCGCCGCGCATGCACCTCTGGCACCACGACGCGTCGAACGAGGGGGGGACGGCGAAGAACTTCGGGATCGTCCTGTCGGTCTGGGACTGGCTGTTCCGAACCGCCTATTGGCCGCGGGACCGCGCGCCGGCTCGGATCGGATACCCCGGCGATCGGGACATGCCGCGCGACTGGCTGCGGCAGGAGCTCTTCCCCCTGACGCGGCGGCGCGGCGTCCCGGAGGAGGACGGCGCCCCGGGCCTCGCGGCGCCGCGAGGCCCGGGGGGAGCCGCATGATGACCTCCCCGCCGGTGACGGAGGAGCGCGACGGCATGCTCCGGGTGTCCGCGGCGATCGACGCGACCGCGGCGCCCGGCCGTCTCCCCGAACGGCTCTGGTTCGAGGTCGACGCGTCGCTGGCGCCGGCCGTGCGCGAGCGGGCCGACGCGTTCGCGGCCGTCCTCCACCTCCCCGCGTTGGCCCTCGGGCGACCGCTCGAACTCCTCGGTCCGGTCTCGCCCGCGCTGCTCGACGGGATCGGGCGGCGCGTGGAGGTGTTCCGGGGATGGAGCCCGCGCGCTCTCCGTCCGATCGAGGTCCGCGCCGCCGAGCGTCGTCCGGCCGGGCCGGCGGGCGACGGAGTCATGAGCTCCTTCTCCGGCGGCGTCGATTCGTTCCACACGATCTGGAGTCATCGCCCGCGCGCCAGCGCTCCGACGATCGAGCGCGTCACCGACGCGGTCTTCCTGCACGGCTTCGACATCCCGCTCGACCGGCGGGCGGCGTACGAGCGCGCGGCCTGCGTCTACGAGGAGGTGCTCGCCCCGCTCGGCGTGCGGTTGATCCGGATGAGGACGAACGCCCGGGAGCTGCGCGGCGTCGCGCGGTGGGGGCTCCTCCACGGCGCGGTCCTCGCGGCGGCGCCGCTCCTCCTCGGCGGCCTGGCATCGAGGTTCCTCGTCCCTTCGACGGACAACGGGCGGGGGCGTCCGTGGGGGACGCACCCCGAGCTCGATCGGTGGCTCGGCACGGAGGCGCTCGAGGTGACCCTCGACGGCGTCGAGCGGAATCGGGCCGACAAGGTGGCGGACATCGCGGAGTGGCCGGCGGCCCTGGAGCATCTGCGGGTCTGCCTCCGCCGGTCTCGGTCGGCCGCGAACTGCTGTCGCTGTGAGAAGTGCGTCCGGACGATGATCCTGCTCGATCTGACCGGGATGCTCGAGCGCAGCCGGGCGTTTCCGAAGCGGCTCCGATCGCGCCACGTGCGGCGCACGCGGTTCGAGCGGAACTTCGTCGAGGGGACGGACGTCGTGCGGCTCCTGCTGCGGCGGGCGTGTCGGGCGCGCCGGTTCGACCTCGTGCGTGATCTCTGCTGGTCGCTCCTCCGCAGTCGGATGTCTCCGTCCCGGCGGGGAGGAGGCGGGCGCCGCGGGGGTGGGGGGGCGGTATCCTGGGCCGAGGTGAGTTCGGTCGGCGGCGACCGGTCGAATCGGGGCGCGATCCGGAGGGGAGCCACCGCGAGCGGTGCGCGGCGGACCGGATCGCGTTGAAGGACCGAGGCCGGGCCGCCGCTCGCCGGGTCGGGTCTCCACGTGCCGGCGGAGCGACGGCGGGAGGAACGCGTTGAACGAGGAGTCCCTCGACCTCGGATCGGGCGTGCTCACGTACCGGCGAACCGGCGACGGGCCGTTGGTCGTCTTCTCGCACGCGCTCGGGCCGCCGGCGTGGGGCGCGCTCGACCGGCTCGCCGCGTCCTGCACGGTGGCCGTCCCCGACTGGGAGCGGTCGACGGTCCCCGCGGAGACGATGGGCGGGATCGAGTGGTTCGAGGCGCTGGTCCGCGGCGAGGGACGCGAGCGCGCGACGCTCTGCGCCTGGTCGATGGCCGGGCCGGCGGCGATCCTCTACGCGGCGGAGCGTCCGCCGGCGCTCGCGCGCCTGGTCCTGGTCGACGTCGCGGGGCTGGGGCCGGGGCTTCCGCCGCTCCGGTGGCGGGACGTCCCGCACGTCGTGGTGAGCCGACTCCTCGGCCGGCCGACCCGGGGGTTCGTACGCTCCCTGTGGAGGAACTGGGTCCGGCAGGAGAGCGTCGACACGGCGCCGCTGGTGGAGGCGACGGTGCGATTCTTCCGCAGCGAGGCGGCGTCCGCCTCCGTCCCGATGGAAGACGGCGACGGCGAGGACGACCTCGTCGACCGGCTCGAGGCGATCGAGGTGCCGACTCTGGTGCTCGTGGGCGCGCGCTCGACGGTGCTCGGTCCGCGCCACGGGAAGATCGCCGCCGCGCTGCTGCCGCGCGGCGAGCGGGTCGTCTTCGAGGAGAGCAGTCACGCGCTGCAGCTCGAGGAGCCGGAGCGGTTCCAGGAGTCGGTGGCCGCGTTCGTCACTCGCGGCGGTGGCGCGGAGTGACGGCCTCCGCCCGCGAGCGGGTCGGCCGGACGGCGGCGGAGGTCGGACTGGGCCTCGCCGTCGCCTACGTCGTGCTGAACGCGCTGATGATCCTGGTCGCACCGATCGTCCACCGCCTCGAGCTGACGCTCCGGGTCGTCGACGACGCGACGGGCGAACCCGTGCCGGCCGCGACGGTCGGCTGGCGCCGCGGGGAGGCGACCGAGCCGCTCGACTCGACGGTCGACGGGGACGCGATCCGACTCCCCCTGACCCTTCAGGAGCAGCCGAGCTGGTTCTGGCCGAAGGTCGGGACGTTCGCGTTCGAGGGGATCGTCTTGCGGGTCGACGCGGACGGGTACGGCGGGGAGGACGTGCGGTTGGCGGAGGCGTTGCCGCGGGTGTCGTACGCCGACCCGCGGGCCGCGCTCGACGTGAGGCTCTCGCCGCGGGAGTAGCGGCTCGGGTCGCGGTCCGAACCGTCCGCGGTTCCCGTCCGTCCGGTCCGGCGCCCTGATAGTCTGGTCCGAATGCGCGCCCGCCCGCGACTTCGCAACGGATCGGGCGGCGCCGCGAGGTCCGTCCGCCGTCCCTTCCCCCCTCGTCCGACTCCCGAGATGCGGCCCATGCGACGACTGTTGAGCGACTACGGCCTGATCGTCCTCGCCGGCGTGCTGTACGCCTGCGCCCTCAAGTACTTCGTGCTCCCGTCCAACGTCATCCTCACGGGGTTCGAGGGCGTGGCGACGGCGCTCTCGTACTACTTCGAGTCGTACGAGCTGTTCATCGTGGCGTACGCCGTGTTCCAGGCCGCCCTGCTGACGTTCGCGTACCTGCGCGTCAGCCGCGTCTTCGCGAGGCGGTCCCTGGTCGTCGTCGGCACCGTGATCGCGATGCTCTCGCTGCTGCCCGAGCTGACGTTCGCGCAGCCTGAGCCTCAGAACGAGCGGGTCATCCTCGTCCTGTTCGGCGGGATCCTCGCGGGGACGGCCAAGGCGATCGCGTTCAAGCGCCGCGGGTCGACGGGGGACGAGGACGTCCTCGGCGCGTACTTCGCCATCAAGTACCTGAAGCCGGTCGGCTCGATCGCGGTGCTGGCTGGCGTCGGGTCGACCGCGATCGGACTCACGATGGACCTCGTGAAGAACGGCCGGTTCGAGTCGGTGGTCAACACGCTGATGTACACGTGCATCTACATCTTCGCGTCGGCCGAGACGCTCAACAACCTGTACCGGAAGTTCAAGATCACGATGCTGGCCGTGATCACGCGCCACGTGAAGGAGGTCGGCGGCGCGATCGCCTCGACGTCGGCGCACCGGACCTTCACCGTCGATCGCGGGACGGGAGGGCGGAGCGGAAGCGAGTTCTTCGTCGTGAAGGCGATCCTCACCCACGAGGAGCTGCCTCAGATGATCTCCGCCGTGTCGCGCGCGGACCCCGACTGCTTCTACTACTACCACGACCTCGAGGGCGTCTCCCGGCGGTACTACATCGAGCCGATCGGCTGACGACGGGGCTTCGCGGGGCGGGAGGGCCGCCCCGCGACGAGCCCTCAGCGCGGCGTCACCAGCAGCGGTCGGGTCAGACCGTCGGCCGGGTCGTGGAGCTGGATCGCGGCGGTGAAACCGACCAGCGCGGGGTTCGCCGGGATCACGAGCGACAGGGTCTGCGCCCCGCCCGGGACGGGCGTCATGCTCGTCGGACCGCCGCCGAAGAACCAGACGCCGTGACCGAACACCTCGACCGGCGGGGCGGGCATCCCGACGATCAGGAGCGTCGGCGCGCCGGACGTCGACCAGCTCATCGTCCACGTCCCGCCGAGGGCCGGGGACGTCGACGCGTCGATCTTCGAGTCGAGGTTCACGACGGTGTCGGCGACGACCGCCGCGCCGGCGGCTCCCTGGCCGATCGAGAAGAAGCCGCCGGTGACCGATTGCACGTACACGTCGAGGCCGACGCCGCCCTGGATCAGGCTGTTGGCGCGGTAGAGCGCCTTCGCCACCACGCCGGAGCCGGCGGACGGGACGTCGGTCGACGACGAGGGCGGCGCCGTGCTCAGGTCGAAGCAGAGGTTCGGTCCGACGCCGCCGCTCAGCTCGGAGTCGAGCACGACGACGGTCGACGAGGGGGCGCTCACCGCGGCGCCGCTGTCGCCGATGAAGTTCGAGATCCCCGGGTGCGCGTAGAAGCAGCCGTCGGTGCCGCCCGCGGCGCCGGTGATCTCGCTCCGCGCGACGAAGACGGTCGGGACCGAGACCGTGACCGCGTGCCGCGCCTGGTACGCGCCGGTCGCGTTGACGCCCTTCGGGGGATCGATGTGGCAGTCCTCGATCAGCAGCTCGGCGAACCCGCCGCCGACGATCCGGCTCCCCATCCCGGAGTAGACGAACAGCTCCGCCGATCCGACGAGGTCGACGCCGACGAGCGCCACCCGCCCGGAGCCGCCGCCGGCGAGCGTCACGTTCGGGTCCTGGTCGCCGGAGCCGAAGCCGGTGTTGTCGATCTCGGCGCCGGACTCGCCGACGATCGTGACCGCCTTGGTGATCGTCACCGGCGGGTGGGTGCCGCCATGCAGGAAGATGACGTCGCCGGGGGCGGCCGCCGAGAGCGCCGCCACGAGCGTCGGCTGATCGCCGGGGACGTCGAGGACCGCGCCGTCGGCGGGGGAGACGAGCGCGGCGAACGTGAAGGAGCAGAGCGCGAGCGAGAGCACGAGACGCGGGGCGGACATCGGGATCCTCCTCTCGAGTGCGGGGGGACGGGACCGATCGGGATCGGCGCAAGCCGCGTACCGGTCGCCCGAAGGAGACCGGGTCCTCTCCGGAGGGTCGACTCGAGCGGCGGGGAAGGCAGATCTCCCCGCGTCGGGCGGGGGAACGGTCCCGGGCGGCCGCCGTCTCGCGCCGAGTACGGTCGGGACGACCTCTACGATGGCGGCATGACGCCCCACGCGATCGCCGCGCTCCTCCTGTCGCTGCTCCTCCCGCTCCCGTCGACCGGCGCGACTCCGCCCGGTGCGGCGGAGACCCTGCTCGGCCCCCACGGGATCGAGCGGTTCTCCCCGCTCACCGTCCGCGCCCTCGACGACCTCGTGGCGGCGGAGGACGCGTGGCGGGCCGGGGACCTCGACGCGGCGCGGGCGCGCCTCGAGCGGCTGTGGGCCGATCACCCGCCGGGGACCGACGCGTGGGCCGCGTGCCGCGGCGACGTCGCCGGCGTGAACGTCGGCTCGCCGCCGGCGTACTACGCGCTCCGGATGCTGACCGAGGTCGTCCGGTTCGCGTCCTCGGAAGCCGGCCGGCGGGCGCGCCCCGCCGCGGCGAGGCTGACCGTGCTCCTCGTCCCGCGGGCGGAGGGGATCGAGCCGCGCGACGTCGCCGAGCTCGAGCGCGGCGCGGGGATCCCGGTCGAGCGCGCGCTCGAACCGTCCCTCCTCGAGCAGGGGCACGCGACGATTCACGAGTCGCTCCTCCTCTTCCGCGACTACGTCCACGCCGCGACCGAGGGGCGCCTCGAGGTCCACGTCCGCGTCGTCCCCCTGACCGGCCTCACGGTCCCGGTCCGCGCGTCGTCGGCGGGACGCCGGTTCGCCGGGCTCGCCGACGAGGCGTGGCCGGCGATCTGGTCGGCGGTCCCGGACGACGTCGGCCGCGAGACCGACTGGTGGTGGGTCCTCTATCCGTCGCACGTCCCCGAGCGGCACGCGCCGTTCGCGACGGCCGAGTTCGTCACCGGCGGCATGGGGGTCGGCCCGGACGGCGGGTCGCCGTGCTTCATCATCGACGACCGCTGGTTGGTCCGGAAGCCGCCGCACCTCGGAAAGGGCGCGTACTCCTCGATCGAGCGGCGCGCCTACCTCCCGCAGTGGCTGCAGCACGAGTGGTTCCACCACCTGTTCCGGACGTTCCCGGAGTTCGGGCTCGAGGCGGACGACCACCAGTGGTTCGACCGGTCGCGCTGGCCGGACGACTTCGAGGGGCGGATCGAGCCCGACTACTATCACGAGGCGCTCCACCGCCGGCTGAGGGGGGCCGCGCCGCCGATGCACCACCGCCTCCGGTACGCCGCGCCGCCGCGGGCCGTCCTGAAGCGGCTCCGGACCGCCGACCTCCTCGGCGCCTACCGCCGCGAGCCGGTCGAGAACGACTGGCACGAGGGGACGATCGAGCGGGCGGGGACGCGCCGCGGCCGCGCCGTCCTCCGCTGGACGAACGCCGCCGGCGTGTCGTGGGCGCTCGACCCGGACCTCGCGCACGGCGTCCTCCGGACCGGCGAGGAGAACCCGTACAAAGCGTCGAACCCGGAGTCGTCCGACTTCCACCTGGTGCTCCGCCGGGACGACGACGGCGAATCCGTACCGGAGGTGGCGGGGTTCCGGTTCCTCGGCGGCGTGTACGCGAAGGTGGACGAGGAGTAGTGCGAGGCGGCTCGACCCCTCCCGTCCGTTCGGCCGGCCGGGCGGCTGCGGCGCGCTCCG
>JAUIEL010000157.1 GCA_030428825.1 bacterium | reverse complement strand
TGAACGCCGCGGCGACGGCGCGGCCGGCCTCGCGGTAGTCGTCCCGCGCGCGGCGGCAGCGCTCGCACGTCGCGAGGTGCGCCTCCAGCTCGGGGGGCGCGTACGGGTCGGCGGCCAGCTCGGCGAGCCGGGCGTCGAACTCCGGGCAACCGTCCCGGTCGACGGGGACGCGGGGATCAGTCATCGCTCTCTCCCGCGAGGGCGGCGCGGACCGCCTTCATGCCGAGGTAGAAGTGCTGGCGGGCGGTCGCCTCGGAGCACGACAGCGCCCGCGCGGCCTCCCGGTAGGTGAACTGCTCGTGGATCCGGAGCACGAGCGCCGCCCGTTGGCGGTCGGGGAGCCGGTCGATCACCGCCCACGCCTTCGCGGCGAGGTCGCGGTCCTCGATCACGTCGGCCGGGTCGGCGACGGTCCGGTGGTCGATCCGCGCCGCCCCCGGGAGCGCCCGCCCGGCCCGCTCGGCCTTCCGGCCCCGGTCGCGGAGGACGTTCAGCGCGACCGAGTAGAGGTACGCGCGAGGCGCCCCGTCCGGCGGGGTCCGGACCGCCCGCAGGAACGCCTCCTGGACCACGTCCTCCAGCTCGCCCCGGACCCCCATGCGACGGAGGAACGCCGCGAGCGCCGCGTGGTGCTCGGCCGGGTCGAAGTCGGTCCGCGGGGTGTTCGGTCGGGTCCGGATCGTCATGGCTCCCACACATCTATAGACGCCGCCGCGCCCGGTCCGTCAATTCGTCGGCGACGGATCGTCCCTCGGCTCCGCGCGGCCTCCCCGGAGCGTACGATCCCCGGCCGGGAGGCGTTGATGGGCCGGACGAGCGTGAGATCGGCGTGCGAGGCGCTCCGCGGCGCCGACCGGACGATGGCGAGGCTGATCGACCGCCACGGGCCTCCCCGGTTCGGGGCGTCCCGCCACGCGGGCGGGGCGTTCCCGGCCCTCGCCCGGGCGATCTGCCACCAGCAGCTCGCGGGGGCCGCGGCGGCGGCGATCCACGGCCGGTTCGAGGCGCTGTTCGACGGACCGATCACCCCGGCCGCCGCCCTCGCCCTCCCCGAGTCCGTCCTGCGCGCCGCCGGGCTCTCCGCCTCGAAGGCCGGCTCGATCCGCGACCTCGCCGCGAAGGCGGTCGACGGGACGGTCCCCCTCGACGCGCTCGCCCGCCTCCCGGACGAGGAGATCGTTCGCCGCCTCGTCCGGGTCCGCGGCGTCGGCCCGTGGACGGCCGAGATGTTCCTGATCTTCCAGCTCCGCCGCCTCGACGTCTGGCCGGTCCTCGACTACGGCGTGAGGAAGGGGTTCGCCAGGGCGTACCGCCGGCGCGCGCTCCCGACGACGAGCGAGCTGGCGAGGCGGGGGGAGAGGTACCGGCCGTTCCGCTCGGTGGCGGCGTGGTACCTGTGGCGGGAGGCGGACGGGTAGGGGCGCGCGCGCCGGTCCCGCCCCCTTCTCAAGTCCCCCGCCCCGTCACCAGGTAGACCGCGAAGCTCCCCAGCCAGTGCCCGCCCTCGTAGTGCTCGCCGGTCACCGCCTCGAGCCCCGCGCGGCGGTGCGCGTCGGCGGCGGCGAGGAGGGCGGGGCGGCGAGGGTCCGGCTCCGGGAGGCCGGCCGCGATCCCCTCGAGCATCCAGGCGCGGGAGAGGTTCAGGCCGTCGAGGTGGGCGAGCTTCCCGTCCGCCTTGTCGGTGACGACGGCGGGGACGAGGAACGTCGGGTCGCCGTCGAAGGGGAGCCCGGGGAGGAACCCGCCGAGCCAGGCGGCGAACTCGGCCGGCGGCAGGAATCGGCGCATCAGGTCGGCCTCGGCGAGCGCCGGCGAGAGGAAGTCCTGGCAGCCCGGCTCGAACCGGAGCGGGGCGTCGCGATCGTCGAGGTGCCAGGCGCGAGCCCGCTCCTCGACGAGGCGCCGGAGGGAGTCGTCCCCGCTCGTGCCCGCCCAGTCGTGGACGAGCCCGAGCGCGAACGCGGTCTGCGAGTGCTCGCCGGTCCGGATCGGGTGCGACAGCTTCGGGAGCCAGGTCCGGAACCGCTCGGCGGCGAGCGACTCCAGCGGGGCGAGCGCCGCGCTCCATCGCCGCGCGTCGCCGTCGTCCCACTCGCGCAGCTCGGCCGCGAGCTGGAGGAGCCACGCGAGCCCGTACGGCCGCTCGAACGTCCCGCGTCCCGGCGCCTCGAGGTACGAGACCTCTGCGCGCACCGCGTCGGCGGTCAGCGAGCGATCGAGCGCCGCGCGCGCCGCCTCGGCGAACGGCGCGTCCGGGAACGTCCTCGCCAGCCGCGCCAGCAGCCAGTGCCCGTGGACCGCGGAGTGCCAGTCGTAGCAGCCGAAGAAGACCGGCGTCAGCGCGCGCGGCGGCCGCGCGTCGTCGTCTCCCCGGAGGACGTGCGCGACCTTGTTCGGGTACTCGCGGTCGACGCAGTCGAGCGCCAGGCGCGCGAACCGTTCCGCCGCCGCGGCGTCGAGGTCGGGCGGCGGGAGCATCGCCGCGAGCGTCAGGGCGATCGTCGCGATCATCGGTCGTCCCTCCGCCGGTGTCGGTACGGTTGCTCGAGGATCAGCACGCCGAGGGCGGTCGCGAAGACGCGCCCTCCGGTCTGCCGTTCGTACGTCCCGACCGGCGGCCAGGAGCCCGCGTCGCACCCGGTCTTCCGCTGGCTCCCGGTCAGCGCCGTCTTCGCGCTCCGGTAGTACGCCGCCCAGCTCCCGCCGTCGCGGTGGAACGACGCGATCGCGCCGTACCACCACTGGTACATCGAGAGCGAGCCGAGCTGCACCTTCATCTTGCCGCGTCCCGGCACGTTCACCTCCTGGAAGGCGATCTTCCAGACGGGGCGCTTCCCCGCCACCAGCCGGAGGTGCTTCCGGTGCCGGTCGCCGTCGCGCCCGACGTCGAGGAGCTCGCGGATCGTCGCCGCGAGGTGCGCGTTCGTCGCGGTCGGCGTGTACCCGTACTCGCGCCCGTCGACGAGGTACGCGAGCCGGCCGCCCTCGACCTCGAGCGAGTCGAGGAACGCGTCGACCTGCGCGGGGAGCTCCTGCGGCAGCGTGAACCCGACGTCCCGCGCCGCGGCGAGCGCCTGCACGCAGAGCGCGGTGTACGGGACGTCCGAGCCGGGCCGATACGGCGCGGCGTATCCCCAGCCGCCGTCCTCCTGCTGCCGCGACAGCACCTGCTCGGCGAACCCGTGCGCGAGGTCGAGCCACCGCCCCTTCCGCTCGAGCGCCTCCGCCTCGGCGAACGCCGTCGCCGCGAGCGGGGTCGCCCACGCGCCGCCCGCCGCGTCGCGGAGGTGCCGCAGCGCCCGCCCGACGACCTCGCCGTACGGGTCGTCCGCGTCGTCCGGGAGGTGGCCGTGACCGAGGAAGGCGAGCGTCGCCAGCGCGCCGATCGCCCCGTCGAACGGACACGGGATCTCCTCGCCGTGCTGCCCCTTGCCGACCCCGGCGCACGGATCGCCCCGCTCCGGATCGCACCGCCCGGCGAACCCGTCGGCGTCCCAGCCGCCGTGCTCCTCCTGATGACGCGCGAGCCAGTCGAGCCCCGCCTCGACCGCCCGTTCCGTCGCCCGCGACCCGCCCTCCCGCGCCAGCACCTTCCCCCGCTCCGGCTCGCGCCGGAACCCGAGCAGCGCCGGCTCGGGGAGCGGCGGCAACGCATCGTCGTCGCCCGCGGCGACGACCAAGGAGCAGAGCAACGGGACGGTGAACACGAGTCGAGTGTAGAGGAACGCGTTCGGGAACGTCTGTGCGTTCGCCACGGCGGGGCCGGCGGAGGGACGAGCTCTCCGACCCGCTGTCCTAGACGCTGCGCGGCTTGGAACGCGTTCGGGAAAGGTCTTCGCGTTCGCCACGGCGTGAGACGAGACGGGGAGGTGTCTCCGACCCGCTCACGTCCTCGCGCGATGCGTTTGGCGTGGTCTCCGCGCGGGACGAGTCGCGCCGCGGGGTCGCTCTCGGAGAAGCCTCCCCGTCTCGTCTCCCGCCTCGCCCGCTCCGGACTTCCTCACCCGGTTCCCTCTTGGGGGGAAGGGGGAATGCGGAGAGGACCGATGGGATGTCGCTGACGCGAAGGCCCGACGCCGACGTCGGTCCTCCGCGTCAGCGCCCTCTCCCCTGCTCTCCCGTGCTCTCCCCTGCTCTCGTTGCTTCCCCTACGCGAGCACGTCCAGCAGATGCTCCTCCAACTCCTTCCCTCGCTCCACCAGCTTCGCTCCCACCTTCGCCTCCGTCTCGTGGACGTGGAGGTCGATCAGGTTCTTCGCCTCGAGCGGGTCGCGGACGAGTTTGTGCGAGGTGACGTCGAGCTTCTGCTGCGCCGCCGTGAGGATCTGGGCTCCGGCTTGAAGGATGTTCATATCGTCCCCTTCGGCTGGCGCGGGGCTGGAGTGAAGGGGAGAATCGGACGGCGTGGAGAACGCGAGGAACGGCTTCAGTCGGTCGGGTCGGTGCTCGCTCGGTGTCGGGCTGTTCCTTCTGGCCGGGCTCGGGGGCGGGTGCGGCGAGGGGCGGGACGGGCCGTCGACGGTGCTGCTGGTGACGGTCGACGGGGTGCGGGTCGATCGGGTCGCGGCGCGCTCGACGGCGCCGCGGCTCGAGGCGCTCGGGGACGCGGGGGTCCGGTTCTCGTCGGCGCGGACGCCGGTGCCGCACCGGCGCTCCGCGCTCGCCACGCTGATGACCGGGCTGGCGCCGGCGGTGCATCAGCTCCGGGACGACGGGCACGTGCTGTTCGAGGAGCACGAGTCGTTGGCCGAGCGGCTCGGCGCGGCGGGGTGGTCGACGGCCGCGTTCGTGGCGCCGGGAGCGTTGGTCGAGGAGGCCGGGCTGGGGCAGGGGTTCGCGGTGCGCGAGCGGTTCGACGAGGAGGGCGAAGACGCGCTGGTGGCGCGGGCCGCGGAGTGGTTGGCCGAGGACCGGGCGGAGCGGCGGTTCGTCTGGTGCCACCTGGACGGGCCGTCGGCGCCGTACCTCCCGGTCGGCGGCGACCCGCGGGACGGGTTCTCGTTCTTCGAGGTCGACGCGCGCGGTCGCCCGCTGCATCCCGGGAACGATCGGGCGCACCGGCACGCACGGGGGCTCGTCGTCTTCGGGCGGAAGCCGACGTCGGCCGCCGAACGAAAGCGGGCGCTCGCGCTGAAGGACGCGGAGGTCCGCGCCTTCGACGCCCGGCTCGGACGACTCGTCGGCGCGGCGGGGGAGGGCGCGCTGGTGGTGGTGGCGGGGACGCACGGGGAGAGCCTCGGCGAGCACGGGGTCCGGTTCGATCACGTCGAGGAGGTGTTCGACTCGACGCTCCGCGTGCCGCTCGTCCTCGCGGGGGGCGGGCTCCCGGCGCTCGAGGAGACGGCGCCGGTCGATCTCGCGGACGTCGCGCCGACGCTCCTCGACCACCTGGGGCTCGAGGTCCCGGCGGCCGCCACCGGACGTTCGCTCACGGCCGCCTGGCGGGGCGGAGCGATCGAGGCGCGGCCGACGTTCGCGCAGTCCGGTCCGCCGACGCCGTGGCCGGGGCACCCGCGGTTCGCGTCGCTCGTCGGCGGCGCGGCGTCGCCGGCCGCGGCCGCCCGGTCGTTCCGCGACCCGTCGCTCCGCCTCCGCGCCCTCGTGACGCCTTCGCGTCGGAAGTTCGTCCTCGACCCGATCGACGGCGCGCTGTCGGCGTTCGAACTCGACGGCGACCCGGGCGAGTCGGTCGATCGCTCCGCCGATCCCGCGTGGGCCGACGACGTGGCGCGGGCGCGCGCGCTCCTCGAGACGATCGTCGCCCTCGACCGCGCCCGGGTCCTCGCCGCGTCGGGGTCCTCGCCGCCGCGGTTGCCGCCGCTCGACCGCGCCGTCGTCGGGCTCCTCCGGGAGGCGGGCTACCTGTAGACGCCGTCGTCGGACGCGTCGCGCGGAGGCGCTCGGCCCGCCTCCGACCAAGGCCTCGCCCGAACTCCGTCAAGATCGCGAGAAGCGCGTGCCGCGCGTCCCCCGACCGGACGCGCCTCCGGTATGGATACGCGGCTTCGATCGGATTCCAGTCCCTGACGCGAGGAGTCGAACGTGACGGTCGGTCTTTACGGGCGTGTCGGTGGGGCCCTGTTGCTGGCGCTCGGCGCCGTGTCGTGCGGCGGTGGGGACGCGGTCACGCTGCAGGGATCGGGGGCGAGCTTCCCCGCCCCGCTCTATTCCCGGTGGTTCAACGAGTACAACCGGAAGGATTCGTCGGTCCGGATCAACTATCAGCCGACCGGGAGCGGCGCGGGGATCAAGGCGTTCATCGCCGGCCAGACGGACTTCGGCGCGTCCGACGCGGCGATGTCGGACGAGGAGATGGCCCGGGTCGAGGGGGGCGTCCTCCTGCTGCCGATGACCGCGGGGAGCATCGTGCTCGCCTACAACCTGCCGGGCGTCGAAGGCGTGAGGCTCAGCCGGGACGCGTACGCCGGGATGTTCCTCGGGGAGGTCACGAGCTGGAACGACCCGAGGATCGCGGCGGCGAACCCGGGCGTCGCGCTCCCCGACACGCCGGTCACCATCGTGCGGCGCTCGGACGGCAGCGGCACGACGTACGTCTTCACGAAGCACCTCGGCGAGATCAGCCCGGCGTGGCGCGACGGGCCGGGGACCGGCAAGTCGGTCGACTGGCCGGTCGGCGTCGGCGGCAAGAAGAACGACGGCGTGGCGGCCCTGATCAATCAGACGCCGGGCGGGATCGGCTACGTCGAGCTCGGCTTCGCCGCGCAGACCGGCCTCCCGACCGCCTCGCTCGAGAACAAGGCCGGGAAGTACGTCGCCCCGACGCTCGAGAGCGCGCAGACCGCCCTGGCGAACGTCACGCTCCCCGCCGACATGCGCGCCTGGCTCCCCGATCCGAGCGGCGACGGCTCGTACCCGATCGTGACGTACACCTGGCTGCTGGTGCATCCGAAGTACGAGGACCCGAAGGTCTCGGCGGCGCTGAAGAAGGTGCTGCGCTACTGCCTGACCGACGGGCAGAAGCTGAGCGCCGAGCTCCACTACGTCCCGCTCCCCGAGAGCGTGGCGAACGCCGTCCTGAAGGCCCTGGATCGGATCTCCTGAGGCCGAAGACGGGAGCCGCCGCATCGTGTCGTCCGCCCCCCCTCGCGCCGTGACGATCTCGCGCCCGCCGTCGGCGCGCGAGATCTTCGTCAACCGGGCCTTCCGCGGGCTCACCCACGTCTTCGCGTGGGCGACGATCGTCCTCCTCGCCTACATCCTGTTCGAGATCGGGTCGCTCGCCGTCCCGGCGATGAACGAGTACGGCGCCGACTTCGTCACCGGGACGACCTGGGACGCGAACCGGGAGGAGTTCGGCGTCCTGCCCGAGATCATGGGCACGCTCTACACCTCGCTGATCGCGCTGGTGATCGGCGGCGCGCTCGGCGTCGCGGTCGCGATCGTGCTGAGCCAGGGGTTCCTGCCGCCCGTGCTCGAGCACCTGATGAAGAACATCGTCGAGCTGCTCGCCGCGATCCCGAGCGTGGTGTACGGGCTGTGGGGCATCTTCGTGGTGATCCCGACGGTGCGCGGGCCCGCGGAGTGGCTGCACGAGCACCTCGGGTTCCTCCCGTTCTTCGACACCCGCCTGTCGGGTCCGGGGATCCTCCCCGCGTCGCTCGTCCTGTCGATCATGGTGCTCCCCACGGTCGCCGCGATCTCGCGGGAGGCGATGGTCGCGGTGCCGCACAAGCTGCGGGAGGCGGCGTTCGGGCTCGGGGCGACGCGATGGGAGACGATCCTCGGCGTCGTCCTGCCGACCGCGTCGGCGGGGATCTTCGGCGCGGTCGTGCTCGCGTTCGGGCGGGCGCTCGGCGAGACCATGGCGCTCGCCATGCTCGTCGGCAACGCCAACGTCTTCGGCTGGTCGCTCTTCTCGCCCGGCAACACGCTCGCCTCGCTCCTCGCCAACCACTTCCCGGAGGCGGGGCGGGTCGAGGTCGGGGCGCTGATGTACGCGGCGCTCGTCCTGACCGCCATCACGCTGATCGTCAACGTCATCGGCTCGCTGATCATGATCCGCGCGTCGTCGAAGATGCAGGGGCTCCGATGATCCCGCCCGAAGGAATCGGCGCCGCCCGCCGCGGCGCGACCGGCGATCCGCCCCGGATCGACGTCCCCGACCTGGAGCGCTCGCTGAAGAACGTCCGCACGCTCTTCAGCGCGCTGATGAGCGTCGTCACGGTCACCGCGAGCGTGGTGGCGCTCTATCCGCTCTTCTCGGTCCTGTACCTGCTGATCGTCCGCGGAGGGAGGCGGCTCGGCCTCTCGCTGTTCACCGAGCTCCCGCCCGGCGCGGGGATGATCGGGGGAGGGATCGGCAACGCGATCGTCGGCACGCTGGTGACGGTCGGGCTCGCGGCGGTCCTCGCGGTCCCGTTCGGGATCCTCGCCGCGATCTACCTCGCCGAGTACGGCGACGGCTCGCGCGTCGCCGGCGTGGTCCGCTTCTCGGCGAAGGTGCTGACCGGGATGCCGTCGATCCTGACCGGCGTCTTCGCGTACGCCGCGGTCGTGGTCGTCACCGGGAGCTTCAGCGCCGTCGCGGGCGCGGTCGCCCTCTCGATCCTCGTGCTGCCGATCGTGATGCTCACGGCCGAGGAGGCGATCCGCATGGTGCCGCACAAGATGAAGGAGGCGGCCATCGGGATGGGCGCCACCGACACGCAGACGACGCTCCGCGTCACCCTGCCGACCGCGATGCCGGCGATCCTCACCGGCGTCATGCTCTCCCTGTCGCGGGCGATGGGCGAGACCGCGCCGCTCCTGTTCACGGCGCTCTTCAGCGACTTCTGGTTCGAGGGGGGGCTCGGCGAGCCGATCGCCACCCTCGCCGTCCTGATCTACAACTTCTCCGGCAGTCCGTTCGACAACCAGATCGACCTCGCCTGGGCCGCCTCGCTGGTCCTCGTCGCGATCGTCCTGGTCATCAACCTCGCCGGTCAGGCCCTCACGAAGCGTCCCGAACGGAGATAGGAGGCACCTTGGTTTCCGCCACCGCCACCGCCACGAACGGCAACGGCCACGAGAACGGCGTCGGGGACGGCGTCGTCATCGACTGCCGGATCGAGAACCTCTACTACGGCGACTTCCACGCGGTCCGGGACACGCACGTGCCGATCCGGAAGGGGACGATCACCGCGTTCATCGGGCCGTCCGGCTGCGGCAAGAGCACCGCGCTCCGATGCGTCAACCGGATGAACGACCTCGTCCGCGGGTTCCGTTTCAGCGGCCACGTCCACTTCCGCGGCCAGGACATCTACGGGCGTTCGATCGACCCGGTCGCCGTCCGTCGCTCGATCGGGATGGTGTTCCAGCAGCCGAACCCGTTCGCGATGAGCATCTACCGGAACGTCGCCTTCGGCCTCCGCCTCAATCGATTCAAGGGAGACGTCGACGAGCAGGTCGAGCGGGCGCTCCGCGGGGCCGCGCTGTGGGACGAGGTGAAGGACAAGCTCTCGGCGAGCGGGCTCTCGCTGTCGGGCGGCCAGCAGCAGCGTCTCTGCATCGCCCGCGCGATCGCCACCGAGCCGGAGGTGCTGCTGATGGACGAGCCGTGCTCGGCCCTCGATCCGATCGCCACGCGGCGCATCGAGGAGCTGATGCTCGAGCTGAAGGAGAGGTTCACGATCGCGATCGTCACCCACAACCTGCAACAGGCGGCCCGCGTCGCCGACTGGACCGGCTTCATGATGGTCGACACGAGCCGCGGGGGGCGGACCGGCTACCTCGTCGAGTTCGAGGAGACGAAGAAGCTGTTCGACGAGCCGGCCGAGGACCTGACGCGCGAGTACCTCCAGGGCGAGTTCAGCTGACCCCGGAGGGGCGCGATCATGAGGACGGCGAAGTCGTTGGTGTGGCTCGGCCTCCTGGCCGGCGCGGGGGCGACGTTCCCCGCCCCGCTCTACGCCGCGTGGTTCTTGGAACGTCGCGACGCGCAGGCGGAGGTCGGCGTCGAGCACGAAGCGGTCGGCAGCGGCACGACCCACGCGTTCACGTCCCACCTCGGCGCCGTCAGTCCGGAGTCGTCGGCGACGTGCGGAACGCGCACGCTCGCCGCGGTCCCGCTCGACGCCCACCGGCGCGCCTTCGCGACGGATCCGGGAGGGGCGGACGTCCACCCGATCGTGAGCGACACGTGGCTGCTCCTCCACCGCCGGTACGAGTCGCCGGAGCGGGCCGCGGCGGTGAGAGACCCCGTCCGGTGGTGCCTCACCGACGGCCAGGCGAGCTGCGAGCGGCTCGGGTACGTCCCGCTCGCCCCGAACGTGGTGGCGGCCGGGCTCGAGGCGCTCGAGGACGTCGGCGCCTGAAGGATCGGCGGAGGACGAGACATGCCGGAGCGGGAGCCCGACGCGGAGGAGCGGAGCTGGGTCGACGAGGAGCTCGAGGACCGGCTCGACGAAGAGCTCGAGATGGAGCTCGACGACGAGCGCGTCCTCCGCGAGCTCCGGCAGATCAAGTCGTTCCGGCGCGAGTCGACGATCGACCGGCGGGTCTACTTCCGCGAGCTCCTCCGCCTCCAGGCCCGGCTGGTCGAGCTCCAGGACTGGGTCGCGTACCGGGGCGAGAAGCTGGTCATCCTGTTCGAGGGGCGCGACGCCGCGGGGAAGGGGGGCGTCATCAAGCGGATCGTCCAGCGGCTGAACCCGCGCCACTGCCGCGTGGTGGCGCTCCCCGCGCCGACCAACCGCGAGAAGTCGCAGTGGTACTTCCAGCGGTACGTGCAGCATCTCCCGGCCGCGGGCGAGATCGTGCTGTTCGACCGCTCCTGGTACAACCGCGCCGGGGTCGAGCGCGTGATGGGGTTCGCGACGCAGGAGCAGGTCGAGGCGTTCTTCCGCGACGTCCCGGAGTTCGAGCGCATGCTCACGCGCTCCGGCATCCGCCTCGTCAAGTACTGGTTCTCCATCACCGACCAGGAGCAGCAGCTCCGCTTCCTGATGCGGATCCACGACCCGCTGAAGCAGTGGAAGCTCAGCCCGATGGACCTCCAGTCCCGCGCGCGCTGGGAGCAGTACACGCGCGTCAAGGAGGAGATGTTCGACCGGACCAACATCCCCGAGGCGCCCTGGTACATCGTCCCCGGGAACGACAAGAAGCGCGCCCGCCTCAACTGCATCCACCACCTGCTCCAACTCGTGCCGTACACCGACGTCCAGCACGAGCCCGTCACGCTCCCGGACCGGGTGTTCAACCCGGACTACGAACGGAAGGTCCTGCCGGACGATCTGTACGTGCCGTGCGTGTACTGAGGAAGGAAGGAGAGGAGGGAGAGGAAGGAGAGGAACGAGAGGGCGCTGACGCGGAGGACGCACACCCGCGCCGGGCTCGGAAGCTCGCCCTGTTCATGGGTCCTCTCCGCATTCCCCCTCACCCCAAGAGAGGAATCGGGTGAGGAAGCCCGGAGCGGGCGAGGCGGGGG
>JAUIEL010000156.1 GCA_030428825.1 bacterium | reverse complement strand
ACGTCGGTCGCGAGCCCGAAGGTCCGCGCGGCCTGGATCGGCTCGTCGTTCTCGAGGAACGCGCGGCCGAGCTCGAGGTAGACCTGCGGCGGCACCCGCTCGGCGAGACCGACCAGCCGCCGCCCGTACCGGAGGTGCCGTTCGCGATCCCCCCCCGATCGACGACGCCCGCCCGCGGCGAGGTCCATCAGCTCGCGCAGGAGCGACGCGCGCCGCTCCCCCGCGATCGGGAGGGCCGCCTCGAGCGCGTCGAGGACGTCGTCCCGCTCCCCGAGCTCCTCCGAGAGGTCGGCGACGAGCCGGTAGAGCACCATCTTCTCGTGACGCGCCGCGATCCGCTCGAGCGTGACGCGCCGGGCCCACTTCAGGGCCGGCGGCGGCGCCTCCATGTTCAGGAGGCCGTCGATCGCGATCGTGAACAGGTCGTCCTGGTCGGCGTGCTCCGCGAGGTACTGGAACATCCCGACCGCCTCGCGGGTGTCCCCGCGCGCCTTCAGGACGTCGGCGAGCAGCAGGTACGCCTCGATCCGATCGGGGTGGGCCGCGATGCCGCGCCGGTACGCGCGCGCCGCCTCGTCCCGGAGCCCCGCGAGGGCGAGCACGCCCGCCTCGAACTCGATCCCCTCGACCCCTCCCTCGAGCTCCCGCAGCCGCGCCAGGACCTCCCGCGCCTCGTCCGGCTTCCCGCGCTCGAGCTGACTCATCGCGAGCTGCCGGAGGTGCTCGACGCGGTTCTCGCCGTCGATCTCGATCAGCTCCCGCAGCACCTCCTCGAAGGCGTGGTAGTCGGTGCACGCGAGGTAGATCCGCGCCTTCTCGTTCAGGATCGCCACCTCGGACGACCCCTTTCGCTTCATGAACTCCTCGAGGACCTCCGCCGCGGAGACCGGGTCGTTCGCCTTCGTGTAGAGCCGGACCAGGAGCCCGGCGTCCCGGTCCGTCCCGTCCCCCGCCGCGAGTCGCTCCTCCAGCTCGATCGCCACGTCGGCCAGCCGCCCGAGCCGCGACGCGACCGTCATCAGGCGGTCCTCGACGTACCGCCGCCGCGCGACCGATTCGACGCGCCGCCGCAGGCCGCTCCATCGCTCGAGCGCGGTCTCCTCGTCCCCGACCTCCGAGTGGAGCCAGGCGAGCCGCATCTCGAGGTCCTCGCCGAACTCCTCGTCGCCCCGCGCGGCCCGGAGCGCCTCCAGCACCTCGACCGCGCGGTCGAGCCGGCCGAGCTGCTCGTACGCCTCGGCGAGCGAGCCCCGCGCGGCGGCGGCGGCGGGGACCGTCTCGTCGAAGCGGAGCAGGACCGCCTCCGCCTCGTCGAGCCGCCCGCGGCTCCGCTCGAGCTCGAACAGGAACCGGAACGCCGGCGCGCGCCGCTCCTCGTCGTCCGCGACCACGCGCTCGGCGAACCGCGCGGCCAGGTCGGCGAGTCCGAGACCGCGGGTCCGCTCGGCGCACTCCAGCCGGAGCGACGCGAACGACGGGTCGTCGAGAAGCCGCTCGAACAGGTCGCGCGCCGCGTCGACGTCGCCCCGTTCGAGGTGATGCCGCGCCAGCCCCTCGCGCCACTCGAGCGCGCGCGGCTCGGCCGCGATCAGCCGGAGCGACTCCTCCATCAGCTCCTCGTCCCGCTCCGCCTCGCGGCACATCTCGAGGAGCTCCCGGCGCATCTCGACCGTGAACCCCTCCTCTCCGGTCGACGCGCGGAAGAGCGCGAGCGCCTCGTCGACCCGACCCGCCTCGCGGAGCTGGTCGATCCACGTCCTCCGCGCGTCCTCGTCGAGCGTCTCCGCGGCGGCGAACCGTTCGAGGAGCCGGTCGAGCTCCCCGCCGGCGCGGTACGCCTCGACGACCACCGTCCACGCGTACCGTCGATCCCGCCCGAGCGTCGCGGCCTCCGCGGCGCGCCACGCCGCCTCGCGCGCGCGCTCCGCGTCGTCCGCCTGGAGCGCCCACTCGGCGACCCGCATCTCGGCCCGGAAGCGCGCCTTCCCGTCGCCCGCGACCGGGAAGAGGTCGATCGCGTCCGCCGGCCGCCCGGCGAGACCGAGCACGACCGCGGCCCGGCTCCGCTCCTCGTCGGACCGCCCCTCCGCGCTCGCGAGCGCGGCGAGGCGCTCGGGGTCCTCCTCGCCCCGATCGATCGCCATGAGCGCGAGCCTGACCCGGACCGCGTCCCGCGCCGGCCCCTCGGGGAGGTCGTCGACCAGCGCCTCGTACGCCTCGACGGCGTCGGTCGTCCGCCCCGCGGCGTCGAGCAGGTCGGCCCGCGCGAGCCGGTCCTCCGGCGTCGGCGCCGCCTCGACCACCTCGTCGAGCCGCCGCGACGCCGCGCGAAGATCGCCCCTTCGCCACAGGAGTCTCGCGAGGATCCGCTTCGCCCCGACGGCGCGCTCCGGGTCGTCCTCCGCCGCGACCGCCTCGAGCGCCTCGAGGAGGGGCGTCAGCTCGCCGTGCCGGAGCTGGCAGGCGTCGTACAGCGCGTCGACCTCGGCCGCCGTCCGGACCGACGAGAGGTCGTCGAGCCGCGCGCGGACGTCGTCGTGCAGGGGCGGCGGCGCCCCGTCTCCCTCGTTCGACGACCCGAACGCGAGGGGGAGGAGGAGCAGCGTCGCGAGCGGTCCCGAGATCGTCACGGTCCTCCTCCCGCGAGCGGACGGCGCCGGTAGAGGAGCTCCCCCATCCAGACCAGGAGGGCGAGGAGCGCCAGGACGGGGCGGAGCTCGATCAGCCGCGAGGCTCCCGGGCCGCCGCCCGCCGGGGGATCGAACGCGGCCGCCTCGCGGAGCGGGACGACGACGCCGCCCGTCACGGCGGCGAGGCGCGCGAGGTCGAGCCGGTCGGCGGGATCGACCCGGAGCTCGTCGCGGACGTCGCCGCGACGGACGACGAACGCACGGGTCGAAGGCGCCGCCGGGTCTCCCTCGACGGCGACCTCGAGCCGGACGTCCCGGTCCGGGTCGGCCACGAACCGCGCCTCGAAACGGCCGTCCGCGCGCTCCTCGAACGCCGGCGCGGCGCGCGGTCCGTCGACCCAGACGAGCGTCGGCCGCGCCTCACCGCGACCGGTCCGTCGCGCCGTCACGATCACCTCGTGGTCGACGCGCGCCGCCCGGACCGCGAACGGCCGCGCCTTCCCGCCGGCCGTCCGGGCGAGCGCCCGCGCCAGCAGCCGTCCCGCGTCGCCCCACTCGCGCCACGGCCCGGTCCCCTCTCCCGTCGGCTCGGTGGTGAACGCGGTGACGACGCCGGCGCCGACCGGCCACGTGGCGAGGATCGGGTGCGCGGACTCGACGGTCTCGAGGACCCGCGTCGCGGCCGGTCGCGCGCTCGTCTCGACGTACCCGGCGAGCGGCGGCGCCTCGCGGACGTCGACGTCGCCGAGGAAGGTCGCGAACGCCCGCGCCCGGATCGGGTGGACGCCCGGCCGGTACGCCGGCAGGCGCGCGGACGTCGGCTGCTTCAGGAGGATCTCGGGGAGGTTGAACCGGTTCGGCACCGAGTAGAACCGCCCCTTCCCCCACTGCGCCAGCGAGACCAGGAACTCCGAGTGCGCGTCCGGACCGATCAGGACCGTCGACACGTTCATCCCCTCGTCGGCCATCTTCCGGAGGAGCGGTTCGAACGCGCCGCGCTCGACGCCGCCGTCGGTCAGGATCAGGACGTGCTTGTACCGGGTGCGGACGTTCTGGAGGCCGTAGAACGCCTCCTCGATCGCCGGGAGGATGACCGTGCCGCCGCCCGCGTCGAGCCGGTTCAGCGCCCGCTGGATGTCGATCGCGTTCGACGCCGGTTGGATCGGCGCCGCCCACCGCTTCGCGCCGTAGAACTCGACGATCCCGACCTTGTCGTGCGGGAGGAGGCGCCGGATCGCCAGCCGCGCGACCTCCTTCGCGAGCTGCACCCGGTTCCCCCCCATCGACCCGGACGTGTCGATGATCACCACGAGCGTCGTGCTCGGGTCGCGCTTCTCCTCCTTCTGCCGCGCCTCGACCGGCAGGAGCTCGGCGAGCGCCGTGTCGGCCCAGCCCCCCGGGCCGAACGCCGACCGCCCGCCGCACGCGAACAGGCCGACGCCGTCCCGCTCCACCGCCTCGGCGAGCGACCGCTGGAGAGACTCGGGGATCGCCTCGGCGGGGAGGTCGTCGATCACGACGACGTCGAACCGATCGAGCCGGCCGACCCCCTCCTCCGATGCCGCGACGCCCGAGACGACCTCGAACCCGGCGCCGATCGCCGCGGCGAGCCGCTCCCCGCCCCCCGTCGCCCGGCCGCCGAGGTGGAGGACGCGCAGCGGTTCCTGCACCGCGAACGTCCGCGTCGCGCGGGCGCGCGCGCCGTCGACCGACCCGGCGCCCTTCGGACGCGCGGTCGCGGTCAGCGCCAGGAATCCGCCGCGCGGCGGCTCGAAGCCGAGCTCGACCGCCACGCGCCCCCCCGAAGAGTCGACGGTCCTCGTGGCGACCGGCCCCGCCTCGGTCGCGAGCGTGACGTCGACCTCCGGCGCGTCCCCGACGCACTCGACGACGATCCGCGCGGACTGTCCGGCGACCAGCGCCCCTCGCGCGCGCAGCCCGGTCACCGTCACCGGCGCCGCCGTCGGCGCGAGCGGGACGACGTGCACCGGGATCCCGCGCTCCGCCGCCGCCTCGATCGCCGGCGCGGCGTGCGGATCGGTCGCGAGCCCGTCGGAGAAGAGCGTGATCGACCCGCGGGCGTCGCGAGGGAACGACCGCATCGCCGTCGCGAGCGCCCGCCCGAGCGGAGAGCCGCCCGCGGGGCCGGCCCCGATCGAGACCCGTTCGACGTCGTCCGGCGACGGTCCGTCCGCCGCCGCCCCGACCTCGACCGACAGCGCGGCGGCGCCGGCCGCCGAGACGAGCCGCCGCGCCGCCGCCCGCGCCGCGACGAGGTCCGCCCCGTCGACGCTCTCCGAACCGTCGACGATCACCGCGCGCCGGGCCGCGTCGTCCGACCCGACGCGTACCGGACGCGCCGCGGCCAGGGCGAGGAGGACGATCGCCGCCGCCCGCAGCGCGGCGAGCCGCGGGTCCTCGATCCTCCGCGGCAGGAACCACGCCAGCGGAGCGAGCAGCGCGACCGCCAGGAGGCCGGGCTGGAGGAGGTCGATCACGGCATCCTCCCCGTGCGGTGGAGCCACCACTCGAGCGCCAGGCCGGCTGCCGCGACGAGGAGGAGCCACGTCGCGAGGTCGGGGCCGTCCGAGGGCCGCTCCTCCTCCGCGCTCGAGCGGAGCGGGTCGTCCGCGACCTCCACCGCCGCCGTCCCCGCCGGAAGGACCGCGGCGACCGGCGCTCCACGTCCGTCGGAGTACCGGCCCGCCCGGAGCGGCACGACGTCGAGCCCGGCCGCGTCGATCGCGCGCCCGGACTCGTCGCGCAGACGCTTCACGCCGTCCAGCGGTGCGCCGGCGACGGTCTCCGCCCGCAGCGGCGGCCGCTCGGCGAGCCAGCGGACGGTCCGCGACACGAACGCGGGGAGAGACCGCGTCCCGAGGAGGCCGCGCTCCGGCTCGAGCAGCGACTCGACGGCCACGACGCCGCGGGCGCCGGCCGGCTCGACGACGAGTCCGATCGGCCGGCCGGCGGCGGCCGCGAGCGCGTCGGCGTCGAGCTCGGCGAGCCCGAGGTCGTCGACGCGCCGGCGCAGGTCGGCGTCCGTCTCGGACCCGGTCGCCCCGGGGTCCCTCACCACGAACGTGTCGACCGCCGCGTCGTCCGCCACGAACGTCAGCCGCGCCGGCCCCGCCGCGTCCCCGTCGGGCGCCGCGCCGGCGCGCTCGACCACGACCTCCGGCGCCTCGTCCGGAGCGACCCGCTCCACGGCGAGATCGGCGGCGAGCCACGGTCCGAGCACGGCCTCGAGCGACGGGTCGAGCGCGACCCGCACCGGCGTCCGGTCCGGCAGCGCGAGCTCGCGGGAGCTCGCGGGCCATCCCTCGATCGTCGCGCGGACCACTCCGCCGCGAGCCGGGACGTCCCGCAGGACGAGGGCCCGTCGTCCGTCCGCCGATTCCCTCCGCTCCCGGGACTCGACCGGCGCCCCGTCGAGGCGGAGCGCGGCGAGCGCCCTCGGCCCTCCCTCGACCGAGACGAGGAGATCGACCGCGGTCCAGTCGCCCGACGCCGCCTCCGACGCTCCGAGAGCGACGACCCGCGGCTCCGACACCGCGCCGTCCGCCCGTCCGCCACGCGAGACCTCCATCCCCTCCGGGAGGAACGCGAGCGCCTCGGCCCGGACCGGCGCGTCGCCGAAGACGACGACCGACGTCGACGACGCCCCCTGCGACCGCGCGAGAGCGAGGAGCGTCCGCTCGACGGACGGGGGCGACGCCTCCGGCCGGAGCCCCTCGAGCCGCCGCCGCAGCAGGGCCGCCGACTCCCCGGACCGCAGGAGGGTCGTCTCCGCGGCGCCGCACGCGAGGACCGTCGTCCGCCCTTCGGGGGACGCCGCGGCCGCCTCGACGAGCGCCTCCGCCGCGAGGTCGAACCGGTCGCCGACGCGCATCGGCGCGGAGGCGTCGAGCAACAGGACGATTCTCCGTCCGGAACGGTCGTCCTGCCGCGCACCCGCGACGACCGTCCAGAGGAGCGCGGCGAGCGCGAGCACGAGGAGGTACGCCCACGGGTGGCGGAACCGCCGCACGAGGACCCGGGCCCGCGCCTCCTCGACCGCCTCGCGCCAGAACATCGTCGTCACGACCGGGACGTCGCGGTGCCGGACGCGCAGCCGCTGCAGCGCGAACAGGAGTCCCGCCAGCGCGACGAGCCCGGCCGCGAACGCGCCGGCGGAGAGGAACGTGAGGCTCATACCGCCAGCGCCCCCGCCTCGAACAGCCGCGCCAGCTGCGCCGCCACGTCGCCGTCCGCGTCGAGCCGCAGCAGACCCGCGCCACGCGAGCGCGCCAGCCCGCTCAGCCCGTCCTCGAACCGTCGGTAGGCGTCCCGGTACCGCTGCCGCACCGCCGCGGTGACCGACACGTCCTCGGTGGCGCCGGTCTCGCAGTCGACGAGGCGGACGTCCCCGTCGACCGTCGGCGCGGCGTCGCTCGCCCGGACGAGCTGCACGAACAGCAGCCGGTGCCGCAGCCGCCTCACCGCCGCCGCGATCGCCGGCACGCCGGCCGGGTCGAAGAAGTCGGAGATCAGCACGACCAGCCCCGGCCGGAGGCGCATCCCCTCGAGCCGCCGCAACGACCGGGAGAAGTCGGTCGGGCCGCCGGGTCCGAGCGCCGCGAGCGCGTGCGCGAACCGCATCCACCGCCCCTTCCCCGCGCGCGGCCGCTCCGCCACCTCGAGGTCGTCGGAGAACGGGAACAGTCCGACCGAGTCGTGCTGGCCGAGCGCGATCGCCGCGAGCGCGAGCGCGCAGCGGAGGCCGGCGCGCGCCCGCGGCGGATCCTCCAGCCAGAGCGACGCCGACACGTCGGTCAGGAGGTGGACGGGGAGGTCTTCCAGCTCCTCGAACTGCCGCAGGAAGACGCGACCGAGGCGCCGGTAGATGTTCCAGTCGACCCCGCGCAGGTCGTCGCCGGGGACGTACGGTCGATAGTCCTTGAACTCGATCCCCGCCCCCCGGTCGTCCGACCGCTGCTCCGCGGGACGGCCGCCCCGCGGGACGCGCCGCGCCACGATGCGCAGCCGCTCGACCGCCTCGAGGAAGGCCGGGTCGAACAGCTCGTCGAAGGAGAGCGGGCCGCGGGTCATGCGTCCGGTTCGCCCTCCGGACGGACGTGCTCGAGCACCGACGCCACGATCCGATCGGCGGTGACCCCCTCCGACTGCCCGCGGAAGTTGACGAGCACGCGATGGCGCAGGACGTCCGGCGCGGCGGCGCGCACGTCGTCGGTCGAGACCGCGAACCGGCCGGCCCGGAGCGCGCGGACCTTCCCCGCGAGGAGCAGCCCCTGCGCCCCGCGGGGGCTGGCGCCGAGGAGGACGTCCTCGTTCACGACCGGCGGGGCGTGGTCGTTCCCCGGCTGGGTCGCGAGGACCAGCCGGACCGCGTGCTCCTGCGCCCGACGCGGCACCGGGACCGCGCGGACCGTCTTCCGGAGCGCGAGGACGTCGTCCCCGCTCGCCACGTTCGCCACCGCCGCCTCGTCCGTCCCGGTCGTCCGGTCGAGGATCGCGTGCACCTCGCCCTCCCCCGGATAGCCGACGACGAGCTTGAACAGGAACCGGTCGAGCTGCGCCTCGGGGAGCGGGTACGTCCCCTCCTGCTCGACCGGGTTCTGGGTCGCCATCACGCAGTACGGTTCGGCGAGCTCGATCGTCCGTCGGCCGACGGTGATCTGCTTCTCCTGCATCGCCTCGAGGAGCGCCGACTGGGTCTTCGGCGTGGCGCGGTTGATCTCGTCCGCCAGCACGAGGTTCGCGACGAGCGGCCCCTCCTGGAACCGCAGTTCGTGACCGCCGCCCTCGGTGTCGACGAGGATCGACGTCCCCTGGATGTCGGCCGGCATCATGTCGGGCGTGAACTGGATCCGGGAGAACGAGAGGTCGATCGCGCGCCCGAGCGTCCGCACCAGGAGCGTCTTGCCGAGCCCCGGCACCCCCTCCAGCAGGACGTGCCCGCCCGCGAGCAGCGCCGTCAGCACGCCCTCGACGACGTCCGCCTGACCGACGATCGCCTTTCCGACCTCGTCCCGGATCGCCCGGTCGACCTCGCGGAAGCGCGCGGCCTCCGCCTCGGCCTTCGCCGCGTCTGCGGTCATGGTTCTCCTCTCTCCGCGGCGCGGAGCCGCGCGGTGTAGTCGATCAGCAGTCGCCGCAGCCACGGCGGGAGCTCCGGTCGCGCGATCGGCCCGATCGGCGCGGAGCGTCGCGCGCGCGACGTCGCCTCGGTCGGCGCCGCGTCCTCGCGACGGGGCTCGACCCGTTCCTGGGTCACCTTCGTCCGGCCGGGGTTCGGCTGCCCCTTCACGCGGTCGGGGATCGGGACGCCGAGCACCAGGGACGCCGTGCCGCGCGACTTCTTCTGCTGCGACGGTCCGCCGCGGCCGTTCGCGTCCGGGTCGCGGCCGTTGCCGAACCCGATCTGCAGGTCGCGGCTCACGGGCGGCCGGCGGTCGCGCAGCCGCGGCTGGACCCCGCCGCGCGCCTCGTCCTCGTCGCTCTCGTCCTCGACGTCCTCGTCGTCCGGGAGGTCCTCGTCGTCGGGCGTGGTCACCTGGTCCTTGCTCGCCCAATCGGTCGAGGCGGGGTTCCGGTTCGACCCGCGCGCCGCGCCGCGACCGGCCGTCGCCCCGGACTCCTCGGGGGGCGCCTTCTTCGCGTTCCGCTCGTCCTCGGCCGGCGGACGCTCCTTCGGCGGACGACGCGGGGCGGGCGCCCGTTCGTTCGGCGGCTCCTTCGAGGACGGCGCCCGGCTGGTCGGGACGCCGCGCGACTCGCTGGCGCCGGTCAACGACCGCGCGGCCGTGCTCCTCCCGGCGCCGGTCTTCCCACGCGACTCCTTCGCCTCCCGGGTCGACTCCCCCGCCTCGGTCGGCGACGTCTCCTCCGACTCGACCGCGACCGCGGCGGCCGGACGATCGCGCCGCTCGGCCGGTCGCTCGGCCTCCGTCTCGGTCGGCGCGGGCGGGCGCGGCGGGCGCGCGGGACGGATCGCCCCCGTCGCCGGCGCCGCCGCGACCGCGACCGTTCGCGGACCGACGGGCCGCTCGGGCGGCGGGACGTCGACGCGGTTCAGCGCCGCACCGAGCGCGAGCAGCCCGGCCGCCGCCGCGCCCCATCCGGCAACCCTCCGCGCGAGCGGGGCCGGCCGCCGCGCCTCGAGCGCGAGCGGATCGTCCGCGCGTCCCTCGACGAACCGCAGGGCGTCGTCGATCGCCGCCTGCTCGAACGGCGTCCGCGCGCCGGCCCGCAGGAACTCGTCCGCCGCGCTCAACCGATCGGAAAACACGGTGTCGCAGGCACTTCGAGTGCTTCGCGGGCAGGGTTGGGTGACCAGTACCCGCACTGGTCGTTCGGTCAGTTACCGGTTGGATGACGAGATCGTGCACGATCTGCTGCACTGGATCGGAGCCCGGCACTCCGAACCGCACGGTCCGGCGTCACCCCACTGACCGGCAATGCTCTGCTGACTACGGTGACGGGTCAACTGGTCATCTGTTCAGCTGGACAGATGTTCAGATGACGGAATAGGCTCGTGTGGTGACTGTCCAGCACCTCGCCATGCATATGAGCGACGGCATCGTCAACGCGCAGACCTCGGTGTTGTTCGGCGCGATCGCGCTGATCACGCTGGGAGTGTGCGGATGGAAATCTCGCACCGAACTCGACGAGCGGACAGTGCCTCTCGCGGGTCTGGTGGCGGCGTTCATCTTCGCGGTCCAGATGGTCAACTTTCCGATCTTGCCCGGCGTGAGCGCTCCGGAGCGCTCGCCCTCGCGAATCATGTTCCAGGCCGGCCGGTCCTTGACCGAGCCGCCGGGGTTGGCGCGCTCGAGCTTGACCCAGAGGGTTGCGCCGCTGTTGGCGCCAATGCGTTGCAGCCGCACCGAAGGGGTGCTGCCGATGGTTTGCAGGATATTGTCGTATTTCATGATTCTGTGGATGACGTCAGGTCGCCGCCCATGCGCGGCGCGGGCCAGGTGTCGGCGAGACGATAGCCTTCGGGCCAGGGATCTTCTGGATCCAGGGTGTGCTGATGGGTGCCGGTGATCCAGGCGCGTCCGGTGATTTCGGGAATCACCGCCGGACGACCGGCGACGTTGTCGAGCCGCGCGATGCGGCAGTGAAAGATTGAACCGATGATGGACTGCGCACGGTATTCCTCGCCCGGTTCGATCAGGCCGCGGGCATGCAACACCGCGAGGCGCGCGGAACAGCCGGTGCCGGTGGGCGAACGGTCGAGCTTCGCCGGCCGCACCACCACGGTATTGCGGCCGGACACCAGCTTGCCATCACGTTGCAACGGGCCGGTGAACTGGCAGAAAGACAGGTGATCCCAGTCGGTACCGTCAGGATGGCGAAAGCCCAGTTGTTCGTTGGCCGCGGCGATGATGCGCACTCCGGTTTCCGCGAGTTCCCGCGCCTCGCCAGGGACCAGGTCATAGCCGAGGGCGGCGGCGTCCACGAGGACGAAGCTGTCGCCGCCATAAGCGGTATCAACCGTCAGCGCGCCCAAGGCTTCCACCTCGATCGTTTGATCGAGGCGATCGACGAAGCTCGGGACGTTGGTGATGGTGACCGAGCGTACGCGCCCGCCATCGCAACGGACGCTGGCCCGCACCAGCCCGCCAGGCGCCTCGAGCTTGAGCTCGGTGACCGGCTCGCGCATCGGCAGGATACCGGTCTGCACCAGCACGGTGGCCACGCAGATGGCATTGGAACCCGACATCGGCGGCGTGTCCTCTGGCTCCATGATGATCCAGGCGGCATCGGCGTCCGGATGCTTCGGCGGCACCAGCAGGT
>JAUIEL010000155.1 GCA_030428825.1 bacterium | reverse complement strand
CCTGACCGGCATGGAGCAGAACCTCCGCTTCGCCGGTCCGGAGACGCTCGAGACGAAGATCTTCGGGCGGCTCTCGGCGTGGCAGAACTGGATCTTCACCCGTCCGAACGCCACCGGCGAGAGCGGCGCGCTCTCCGTCTACGGCATGCCGACCCGCGCCTCCTTCGACTGGAAGAGGACCTGAGATGAGCAACGTCGATCTCTTCGACAAGATCCCGAACAACGTCGACCTGAAGGGCGACAAGAAGCTGCAGCGCGCGCTCGAGCGTTGGCAGCCGGACTACCTCTCGTGGTGGAACGAGATGGGGCCGGTCGAGTACCAGGACAAGGACATCTACCTCCGGACGGCGATCGACGTCGACGCCGAGGGGTGGGCGCAGTTCGGCCACGTGAAGATGCCGGACTACCGGTGGGGGATCTTCCTCGCCGAGCCGGTGCCGGACCGGAAGATCCCGTTCGGCGACACGATGGGGCAGCCGGCGTTCCAGGAGGTTCCGGGCGAGTACCGGAACGTCCTGCGCCGGATCATCGTCAACCAGGCGGACACCGAGCCGGCCTCGGTCGAACAGCAGCGCTGGCTCTGCAAGACCGCGCCGTCCCTGCTCGACATGCGGAACCTGTTCCAGGTGAACGTCGAGGAGGGGCGCCACCTCTGGGCGATGGTCTACCTGCTGCAGAAGCACTTCGGGAAGGACGGCCGCGAGGAGGCGGACGAGCTGCTCCGCCGCCGATCGGGCGACGCCGACAAGCCGCGGATCCTGAACGCCTTCAACAACCCGTGCCCCGACTGGATGTCGTTCTTCTCGTTCACGATGTTCATGGACCGGGACGGGAAGTTCCAGCTCGCGGCGCTCGCCGAGTCCGGGTTCGACCCGCTCTCGCGGACCTGCCGGTTCATGCTGACCGAGGAGGCGCACCACCTGTCGGTGGGCGAGACCGGCCTGCAGCGGATCGTCAAGCGGACGGCCGAGCTGATGAAGGAGAACCCCGGCAAGGAGATGAAGGACCTCGGGGCGATCCCGCTCGAGATGATCCAGAAGTCGATCAACTACTGGTTCACGTACTCCCTCGACCTGTTCGGCGGCGAGATCTCCAGCAACGCGGCCGACTACTTCGCCGCGGGGCTGAAGGGGCGCTTCCGCGAGGAGAAGAAGTACGACGAGCACACCGCGCTCGACCAGACGCGCGTCGTCACGACCGTCGAGGACGGCAAGCTGGTCGACCGGGAGGTCCCGCTCCGGACCGCGATGAACGAGGAGCTGCGCGACGGCTACGTCGAGGACTGCGAGCGCGCCCTGAAGATGTGGAACCGCGAGCTCGAGAAGGCGGGCGTCGAGCAGCGGCTCTCCCTGCCGCACCGTCGGTTCCACCGGCACGTCGGCGAGTACTCGAAGGCCTCGTTCGACCCGGAGGGGAACCCGATCTCGGCCGATGCGTTCGAGGCGCGCCGGCCGGAGTGGTTCCTCGCCGACGCCGACTTCGAGTACCTCGGCTCGATCATGGAGCCGTGCCACGAGGTCGGGAAGATCGCGAACTGGATCTCGGCGCCGGTGAAGGGCGTCGGGGGCCAGCCGTTCGACTTCGAGTACGTGAAGCTCTGATCCGCGGCCGCGACCGCGGCCCGACGAACCGACCGAGAAGTCCCCGACCCGACGACCGGCAGCACATGAAGACACTCCGTTCCTTCCTCAGCGGCGAGTGGGTCGCGGGCACCGGCAAGCCCGCGGTCCTGGTGAACCCGGCCACGGAGGAGGCCGTCGCCGAGACGTCCTCCGAGGGGCTCGACCTGAAGGCGGCGCTCGCGTACGCGCGCGACGTCGGCGGGCCGGCGCTCCGCGACCTGTCGTTCGCCGAGCGCGGCGAGCGGCTGCAGTCGCTCGCGGACCTGATCCACGAACACCGCGACGAGCTGATCGAGTGCGGACTCGTGAACGCCGGGAACACGCGCGGCGACGCGAAGTTCGACGTCGACGGCGCGTCGGCGACGCTCCACGCGTACGCCGAGCTGGCGAAGACCCTCCCGGCCGGACCGTGGCTGCCGGACGGCGAGCCGGTCGAGATCGGCTCGAAGCGGCTCGCCGGGCGTCACGTCTTCGTGCCGCTGGAAGGGGTCGGCGTCCACATCAACGCCTTCAACTTCCCGGCCTGGGGGATGATGGAGAAGGCCGCGTGCGCGTGGCTCGCCGGCCTCCCCGTGCTGACCAAGCCGGCGACGGCGACCGCCCTCATGGCCCACCGGCTCGCCGAGCTCGTGGCCGAGAGCGAGATCCTCCCCGTCGGCACGTTCTCCTGCCTCACCGGCCCGGCCGCGGACCTGCTCGACCACGTCGACGAGCGGGACGTCGTGGCGTTCACCGGCTCGAACGACACCGGGGCGTGGATCCGCCAGATCGAGCACGTCCGCTCGAAGTCGGTCCGGCTGAACGTCGAGGCGGACTCGCTGAACGCGGCGCTCCTCGGTCCGGACGTCGAGCCGGGCTCGGAGACGTTCGACCTGTTCGTGGGCGACGTCTACCGCGACATGACGCAGAAGGCGGGGCAGAAGTGCACGGCGATCCGCCGCGTCTTCGTGCCGGAGGGACGCCTCGACGCGATCCGCGAGGCGCTGGTCGAGCGACTGGAGGGGACCGTGATCGGCGATCCGGCGGTCGACGGCGTCCGGATGGGACCGATCGCCAGCGCGTCGGCGCTGAAGGCCGTGCGGTCCGGCCTCGAGAAGCTGGAGCAGGACGCGAAGGTCGCCTGGCGCGGCGAGGAGTCGTTCAAGACCCGCGACGGTTTCGAGGGGAAGGGGTTCTTCCAGGCCCCGGTCCTCCTGGAGACCGCGACCGACGCCGACGCGCCGCACGTCCACTCGGTCGAGGTGTTCGGGCCGTCGACGACGCTCCTGCCGTACTCCGCGCCGACCGCCGCCTACGCCGCGGTGAAGCGGGGGGGCGGCGGCCTCGTCTGTTCGATCCACACCGACGACCGGACGTTCCTGCAGGAGGCGGTCCGGAGCGTCGCCTCCGCGCACGGCCGGCTGTATCTCGGTTCGAAGAAGATGGCCGGCGGCGCGCCCGGTCCCGGGACGGCGTTGGCGCCGCTCCAGCACGGCGGCCCCGGCCGCGCCGGCGGCGGCTCGGAGCTCGGCGGGCTGCGCGGCGTCGTCCACAACATGCAGCGCGTCGCGCTGCAGGGGTACGGCCCGCTCCTCGACTGGCTGGCGAAGTAGCCGAGTGAGGGCGCCGGGGGGAGACGCCCCCCGATCGAGGTCCCGGAGGCCCGACCTCCGGGACCTTCGCTCTTGCGGCCCGGAGCCTCCCGGGTTCTCCTGGGGACGTGTTCCGGGGATCCCGCGTGGGCCTGTGCCGGCAGACCCTCTCCCGTCCGCGCGGAGTGTGAGGGCATGTCATGTCGGGTCGTCTCCGCGTCCGCGCGGGGTGGCGCACGGATCCGTTCCGTGTCCGCCGCCTCGTCTCCTTTCTCGTCTCGTCCGTCGTTCCGTTCCTCTCGTCGAGCGCCCCGGCCGCCGCGTCCGGGCCGCCCGAGAACGTCCTCGTGATCCTGGCCGACGACATCGGCGTCGACATGGTCCCGTGCTACGGGATCGGGACCGACCTCCCGGTCCTGCCGGTGATCGAGGGGCTCGCCGCCGAAGGCGTCCGATTCCGGAACGCCTACGCCCACCCGTCCTGCTCGCCGACCCGCGCGGCGGTCCAGACCGGCCGCTACCCGTTCCGGACCGGCGTCGGCTCGGAGGTGACCGAGATCTCGAACGTCGGGCTGCGGCCGGAGGAGGTCACGCTCCCCGAGCTGCTCGACGCCGCGCCGAGCGGCCCTTGGTCGCACGCCTACTTCGGCAAGTGGCACCTCCACGCGGCCGACGCGTTCGGCGTCACCGCCCCGAACGACGCGGGGTGGGGGCACTACGCGGGGGCGCTCGACAACCTCTCGGCGCGGGTGTCGAACGGCTACTACGACTGGCAGAAGGTCGTCGACGGGACGGTGACGACGAGCACGACGTACGCCACCACCGACACCGTCGACGACGCGGTGGCGTGGATCGCGGCCGCGGCCGAGCCGTGGCTCTGTCAGGTCTCGTTCCACGCCGCGCACCACCCGTGGGAGGCGCCGCCGCCGGAGCTCTGCACCGAGGACCTGAGCGCCGCGCCGCCGGCGTCCGAGGCGCCTCGTCCGTACTACAAGGCGATGATCGAGGCGATGGACGCCGAGCTCGGCCGCCTGCTCGCGTCGCTCCCGCCGGACGTGCGCCAGCGGACGACGATCGTCTTCCTCGGCGACAACGGGACGCCGGCGCCGGTCGCCGCTCCGCCGCTCGGGCAGGGGAACTCGAAGGGGACGCTGTTCGAGGGGGGGATCCGCGTGCCGATGATCGTGGCCGGGCCGCGCGTCGCGACGCCCGGGAGCGAGGCGGACGCGTTCGTGCACGCGGTCGACCTGTTCGCGACGGTCGCCGACCTCGCGGGCGTGGCGCTCGAGGCGACGTTCCCCGACGTCCTCTTCGACGGACGATCGATCCTCCCGTCGCTCGCGGATCCGAACGCGCCGTCGCAGCGGGCCCACGTCTTCAGCGAGCGCTTCTTCCCGAACCTCGACGGCGGGCTCCCGCCGCCGCCGTTCCTCTGCCAGGAGGACGTCGGCCTCGCCGGGCCGGGGAACTCGAAGCTCTCGGTCTGCGGCGAGGCGCTCTTCCCCGGAAACGTCGCCGCGCTCCGGCTGGTCGACGCCCCGCCCTCGAGCGCGGGGTTCCTCCTCGCGTCGGCGCCGTTCGAGCCGGTGACGCTCGCCGGGGGGATGGTCCTCCCCTCCCCGTACTTCGCCGTGGTCCCGGTGCCGACCGACGCGAAGGGCGAGCTGTCGATCGCGGTTCCCGGCGGCGTGAAGACCGTCGGCGGGCCGCTGATGCATGGTCAGGTGGCGGTCGCGTCGGCCGCGTTGCCGCTCGGGTGGGACCTCTCGAACGTCGTCCGCATGCGCTTCTTCGACGACCCGATCACGCACCGGACCGTGCGGAACGCGACCGGGTACAAGCTCCATCGGCACGTGCTGGAGAAGAAGACCGGGGAGGTGACGAAGCAGGCGCTCTACGCGCTCGAGCTCGACCCGCTCGAGTCGAACGACATCCTGTCGGGCGGGGTCGGGCTCACGGGTGCGCAGGCGGCGGCGCTCGCCGAACTCGAGGCGGCGCTCGACGCGCTCCTCGCGACCGGACCGCAGGGCTGAGGCGCCGGCCCCGCGTCGCTCACCCGCGCGGGTCGAGCGCCGCGAGGGCCGCGTCGACGTCGGCGTCGGTCGTGAACGGACCGAAGCTGAATCGGAGCGTCCCCTCCGCCGTCGTGCCGAGCGTGTCGTGCGCGAGCGGCGCGCAGTGGTGGCCGGCGCGGGCGACCACGCCGTGGTCCGCGAGGAGGCGGCGCTCCGCGGCGGCCGGCGTCTCTCGGTCGAGCGTCACCGAGACGACCGCGAGGCGCGACGCCGCGTCGCGGGGGCCGACGACCGTGACGCCGTCGATCCGTTCGAGGCCGGCGAGCAGACGTTCGGTCCGGGCGAGCCCGCGCTCCCGGACGGAGTCGAGGCCGCGGGCGAGGAGGTGCTCGATCCCCGCGCTCAGTCCCGCGATCGCCGGGAGGTTCGCCGAGCCGGCGTCGCAGAAGCCGGGGGCGGGGCGGCAGACCGGGGCCGCGGCGGACGTCGGGAGGGCGCAGGTCGCCGCCGGCGCGCGGAGCTCGACGTCCGGCGCGATCCAGAGCGCGCCGACGCCCGGCGGGGCGAGCGGGCCCTTGTGACCGGCGAGGACGACGAGGTCGGCGCCGAGCGCGGGGACGCACAGCGGGGCGTTCCCGGCCGCCTGCGCCGCGTCGAGGAGGAAGAGCGCGCCGTGCTCGCGGGCGAGGCGCGCGAGGTCGGCGATCGGGAGGAGCTCGCCGGTGACGTTCGACGCGAACGTCGCCGCGACGAGGCGCACCCCCCCCTCCCGGAGGCGGGCCTCGACGCGGTCGAGATCGATCGCCGCGCCGGCGCCCGGCGGGACGGCGACCCACTCGACCCCGGCGAGCCGGGCGAGGGTCTCGATCGGCCCGGCCAGTGCGTGGTGCTCGAGGCCGCTCGTGACGACCGCGTCCCCGCGGGTCCACGGGAGGAGCGGCACGACCATCGACAGCGCCGAGGTGCACCCGGTGGTGAGGACCACCCGGGCGGCGTCCGCCCCGTGCGGGAGGTCGAGAAGCCGGGAGACGGCCCGCGCCCCCGCTCCTAGGATGTCTTCGGAAGCGCTCGGAGGGGACTCGAGGGTCGCCGTGGCGGCGGCGACGACCTCCTTCGGCTTCGGCCACGAGGTGCCGGCGTGGTTCAAGTGGATCATCGCACCGATCCTCGGGGTCCCGACGCGGGACGCAACCGGCGGCACGCCCTTTGTGTGCCGATCGATCGCGTTTCGATCCATCGTCTCGATTCGAACGGAGGGAGAACGGCCATGCGAATCGTTCGGACCGCCGGCGTGATCGCCGCCTGCCTGGGAACGCTGGGAACGCTCGGGGGGTGCGGCCTCGGGAGGATCTCCCCGGAGATCGTGGAGTTGTACGACATGGCGGATCCCGCCGGGGTCATCGAGATCGAGGTCGATCGCGACGGCTCCATCCGGGAGATGGAGGCGGACATCGACCCGGCCGACCTGCCGGCCGCGGTCCGCGCCGCGGCGATGGCGATGGCCCCGGGGGGGACGATCACCGGGGCCGAGCGCGAGTTCACCCTCACCGCCCCGGCGTGGGAGGTGAAGATCGACGACGCCGGCGTGGCGAAGGAGTTCGTCGTCGACGAGCAGGGGAACGTGATCGAGTCGGAACGGGAGATCGCGCGGGCCGAGGCGCCGGCGGCGGTCCTCGCGGCGGCCGACGCCGCGGTCGCGGGCGGGGAGTTCGTCAGCGTCGAGGTGATCGAGCACGGGACCGGGACCGAGTACCACGTGAAGAAGGCGCGCGGCGGCGCGCGATACAAGGTGGTCGTCGCGCCCGACGGGACGGTCCTCCGGGCCGTCCGCGAACAGCGAGCGGAGATCGAGATCCCGCTCGCCGGGACCTGACCCGCGCCCCCACGGCGGGGACCGCGGCGCCGTTACCCTCCCCGGACGGTGTTTCCGATCCGTAGGGGCCGCCGGTCCCCGCGCGCCACGGGTGGGGGCGAGGGGGGTGGGGAATCGAATCGGCTCCCGGGCCAGGGAGCTCGGTTTCGACGCAGGCTATGGGTCATATTGCTCGTTCCGATGGGTGAGGCCCCGAGTGGAACGGGGATTGCAGAGGGCTTGGGGCTCCCACGGACTGCCCCCCGCACTCGGATCACCGCCCACGATGACCAGCCCTCGCCGCTCGGCGCTCTCCCTCGTCCTCGGCCTCTCCGCTCTCCCGTTCCTCCCGACCTCCTCGCTCCTCGCCCAGGAGCTCCCGCACTCCGGCGTCAGCGGCGTCGACCTCGTCTACGCCTCCGACCCGGGCGGGGTCGCGTCCCAGCTCTACGCGATCGCGCCGGCGCTCTCGGGCGCCCCGATCCCGATCGGCGCGCCGATCGGCCGCGTGCCGTCGCGCTGGGCGCACCGCCGCACGACGCTCGGCGCGCTCGAGACGAAGATGACCTTCGCGAGCGCCGGCGTCCTGATGACGCCGATGGGGGACGCGGTCGGGAACGGCGGCATCCACGTCGTCGACGGCAGGATCGTCGGGGTCGGCGTTTCGTTCGTCGCGACCGGAAACCCGGCCGGGTACGACCTCGCGCTCGACGAGAGCCGACGGTACGTCTTCTCCGCGGAGGACGACGGGAACGGCGGCACGACGCTCCGCGGCTTCTCGTACGCGACGCCGGGTGCGCTCGCCCCGCTCGTCCCGCCGGCGATCACGCTCTCCGGAAGCCCGTCTTCGTACGTCCAGCGCATGGGCGTCGACGAGGCGGCGGGCGTGCTGCACGTCCCGACCGCCGACGGCGTCCACGTCGTCTCGCTGCAGGCCGGCGCGCCGCAGATGGCGCTCTCGAACTCGCTGCTGACCGCGCCGTTCGTCCCGAGCACGAACCCGGCCTCGTTCGTCCGGAGCGGGATCCGCCACTGGATGGTCGGGACGGCGCGGTTCGACATCGTCAACACGCCGATCGAGGCCGGTTGGCAGGCGTGGGACAACGCGGGGGCGTCGCTCGGCTCGGGCACGTACGGCGCCGTGCCGACCGCCCCGGCCAAGATGTGGGTCCCCGCGGCCGGGACCGAGGAGCTGGCCGTCGTCACCGACGGGGTCGACGCGTACGCCTATTACCTGCTGCGCGAGCCGCCGCCGGGGACGTTCTTCATCAAGCCGTCGGCGATCGGCGTGACCCGTTTCGTCAACGGAGCGGCGCCGGTGACCTCGACGATCCTCTGCCCGGACGTCTGCGGCGAACCGTTCGCGAACCCGATGGTCTCCGGGACCCGGATCGCGCTGGAGAGCAGCCTCGGCATGCCGTTCATCGACACCCCGCCCGGCGGGGCCGAGAAGATCAGCATCCTCTACACGCCGTTCGATCCGCTCGGCCAGGGCTCGCCGGACGGCGTCCTCGCGGTCGCCGGCCCGCTCGGCGGCCGGATCTCGACCAAGGGGCTCGAGCGGCCGATCTGGACCCGGGACGGCTCGCGCGTGGTCGCCACGACGAGCCACTTCCCCGGCGCGCCGAACCCGGGGATGCCGGGGATCGAGGTCCTCGACGTCTTCTCGAACCTCCTCGTGAACGACTACACGAACCCGCACTCGGTGGTGCAGAACCCGACCTCGCCGAACCGGTCGATCGTCTTCCCGTCGAGCTTCCGCCCCCGCGACCCGGGAGCGGCCGCGTTCCTCGCGCCGTTCTCGTTCGTCGGGAACGTCTTCCACGACGGGATGGCCTCGATCATGACCCTGCCGTGGGGCGAGATCGGGCAGAAGCAGCTCGACGCGTTCACGCAGTCGGCGGCGGTCCCGAACTTCCCGGCGATCCTCCCGCCGTCGTTCGGCTACGCCGCCGGCGCCGCGACGCCGCCGGCCGACTTCGGCGCCCGTCGAACGACGTTCAACCTCGTCAGCCTCGATCTCTCCGGGCTCGTGATGGCCGCGGCCGTCGGCGACCGGATCCTGGTGCAGCCGACGGGGAACAACTTCCTCGCCTCGATCGGACTCTCCGGCGCGGTCGATCCGATCCCGTTCCCGCTCCTCTCGGGCTGGATCACCACGTCCGAGTTCCTCTCCCTCTGATCCGCGTCGAACCGAAAGAAGGGACAGACCATGCGTTTCCGAGTCCTCCTCCTCGCGGTGCTCTCCGCCCCGACGCTGTCGGCCGCCGACCTCGTGGTCGACGCCTCGGGCGGCGGCGACCACCTCACCGTCGCGGCCGCGATGGCCCAGGCCCAGCCGAACGACCGGATCCTGGTCCGTCCGGGGCAGTACCCGGCGTACCAGCACTTCGTCGCGGTCGACGTGATCGGGGTCGGCGCCGACCCGTCGCAGGTGACGATCGATCGGGTCGACTACCACGTCAGCATCCCGGTCCTCGACTACGACACGCTGATCTCGAACGTGACGATCGGGAGCGCGAGCCCCGCCGACGCGATCGCGATCAGCGGCAACGAGCTCCCGCCGGGGACGCTCCACCTCGACGGCGTGGTCGTCGACGGCGGGGTCTATCTCGGCGGCGGCGCGACCGGCTTCTCGCTCCTCGTGACGAACTCGCGGATCGAGAACCAGGCGGGCGAAGGGTTCTTCGGGGCCGCGGTCGACGTCGGCGGCGCGAACAACTTCGTCGAGGTCCGGAACAGCCGGATCGTCGGCGCCGACGCGGACCCGCTGCACCCGGCCAGCGACGCGCTGCGGCTGAAGGCCGGCACGACGCTCCGATTGGTGAACGCCGAGATCGTCGGCGGGGACGGCGTCGCCGTCGCGGGGCTCGAGGACGGCGGGGACGCCGTCGTCCGCGGGTTCTCGCCCGGCGCGGTCTCGATCCGCATCGACGGGGGTTCGTCGATCGCGGGCGGGGCCGCCGCCGTCGGCGGAGCCGGAGGGAACGGCGTCGACGTGGCGGGGTCGATCGACCTGGGCGCCGCGTCGGTCACCGGCGGCGCCGGGACCCCGAACGGCGACGCGTACGCCGACGCGGGTCCGACGGCGATGCCCGTCGACCTGCACCTCGCGCTCACGCCGGTCCTCGAGGACGCGAGCGGCGCCGTGGGGCTGACGAACGGCGAGTCGTTCGCGCTCTCGATGACGACCCCGTCCGCGACCACCGCGATCGTCCTGTCGTTCGACATCGACCTGCCGCCGCCCTCGATCTTCCTGTCGGTCGACCTCCCGGCGTCGCTCTGGATCCCCGGCAACTCGGTCCCCTTGACGATCCCGCACACGACGCCGATCGTCGGCGAAGGGCTCGAGCTGTACGCTCAGGGGTTCACGCTCGACACGTCGAGCGGGGCGGTCCTCCTCTCGGACGCGGCGTCGGTCCGGCTCGACCTCACACCTTGATCCGTTCCTCGGAACGGCGACCGGTCGGCCGAGCCCGCCCCGCGACGGGGCGGGCTCGGCCACTCCTGCTCTCCCGCTCCCGTCTCTCCCTCGTGACCGAGTGATCGAAACGATGCGCACCGAAGGCCTCCTCCCGCTCTTCTCCCTCGTCCTGGTCGCCTCGCTCGGTCCGGCCGCCGACGCCGGCGAGGAGGTCCCCGTCGACCCGGCGAAGGCGGAGGTCCCGCTCCCCGCGAAGGCGGGCTGGAACGGCACGCTGATCCTCGACAACGACGTCGGCGTCTGGACCGTCGGCGGCGTCCAGGCGTTCCCCCGCTACGGTTGCCCGGAGGTGTTCGGCCTCGACGACAAGGGACGCTGCACGATCCTCGTGTCGTACAGCGGCAAGTGGACCCCGCACCCGACCGTCCAGGACGGCGAGTGGCTCGGCGCGCTGCAGCAGAGCGACCTCGACCCCCACGTCGACGGTCCCGAGCTGTACACCGGCGGGAAGAAGGGGAACCTGTACCAGGTCGTCCCGCACCACGAGGGGGACTTCGACACGCGGGTCGTCGCCCGGTTCCCCGGCGAGGAGATCCACACGCTGGTGGCCGGCGACCTCCTCCCTGGGCGTCCCGGGAACGAGCTGCTCGCGTTCTCGCGGCTCGGCGTGGTCTGGGACATCGTCCCTCCCGAGGCCCCGGGCGGGCCGTTCCGGACGCCGGTGATCGCCGAGCTCGAAGGGCGGGTCCGCCAGGCGCTCCTCCTCCCGGCGCGTCCCGGCGAGGCGCCGTGGATCGCGGCGACCGGCCGGTACGGCAAGGTGCAGACGCTGCGCCGGACGGCGAAGGGGATCGAGGCGCGCACGATCACCGCCGAGCCGATGGGGTTCGGGCGGCTCGCGGTGCGGCCCGGGTCGACCGCCGACCGGACGGTCCTGTACGCGACGCGCGACG
>JAUIEL010000154.1 GCA_030428825.1 bacterium | reverse complement strand
GCTCTGGCTCTCCCAGAGGAGGTTCCCGGCGTCGGTCGGGAGGAGGAACGAGCGCTGGTCGATCGCGAACTTCGGCGTCACGCCGAGCGCGAGGAGCCCGGCCTCCTCCTCGACGCGGATCGCGTGTTCGTCGCGGAGCGCGTCGTGGGTGGTCCAGCGCTGGCCGTCCCAGCCGACGTACTGACGCTCGTCCTCGCAGATCGGGCAGCGCGCGGGAGGGTTCTCCGACGGGGCGTGCTGGGTTCCACAGGTGCGGCAGATGTAGGCGGTCATCGTCGTTTCCTCCGTTCGTGAGCGGCTCTCGGGTCGTCCGGCGTCGCCGACGGGCGGCGCCCGGTTTCTTCGACGTCGAAATAGCCCGAGTGTTTCGATGTAAAACCATTTGATGTGGAATATCTTTCGGTACGGTTCGGTCATGGCGGACGACCCGATCGACCGGATGTGCGCGCAGTGGGCCCGCGAGCGGGAGGACCTCGACTCGCGGGGGTTCGCCCTCGTGGGGCGGCTGCTCCTCCTCGGGAGGCGCCTCGAGAAGCGGGTCGGTCGGGCGCTGGCGCCGCTCGACCTCGCGCCGTGGGCGTTCGACGTCCTCGCGACCCTCCGCCGGCAGGGGCCGCCCTACCGACTGACGCCGACCGAGCTGAGCCGGGCGACCCTCCTCACCCCCGGCGCGATGACGAATCGGATCGACCGGCTCGAGACGTCCGGGTGGGTGCGGCGCGACGCGGAACCGACCGACCGTCGCGCCGTGCGGGTCTCGCTGACCGACGCCGGTTTCGCGCTCGTCGACCGCGCGATCGAGGTCCGCTTCGCCGAGGCGGAGAGCGTCGCGGCCGTGCTGCCGGAGAAGGATCGCGCCGCGCTGGAGAAGCACCTGCGGCGGCTGCTGCTCGCGCTGGAACGGGAGGAAGCGGCGGACGCGCCGGCGGGGACCGGAGGGGGCGACGACCCTCGCGTTCCCCCGGGGCCGTGACGTACGATCCGGCATGGCGCGCACGCGATCGTGGGAGTGGATCGTCGACGTCGACGGACGGAGCCACACCGTCCGCGTCGACGACACACGGCAGTTCACGCAGAGGATCCACGTCGACGACGAGCTGTGGCACGAGACGCCCGGCGGATTCGCGGCGAGGGTGAAGATGAAGGACCGGTGGGTCGTCCCCGTCGGATCGCGGAGCGCGGTGCTCGAGTTCCGCGCCACGCGCTACGTCCGCGGCTGCACGCTCACTCTCGACGGTCGCACGATCCCGTACTCCGCCGCGTCCGCGGACCGCTCCTCGGCCGGCGTCGTCTCGTTCCAGCTGGTGGCGGTGCTGCTGATCCCGCTGCTGGCGCTGCTCTTCGTCGTGCTCCGCGCCCTGCTCGGGTCGTTCTGAGGTGGGCGTCGGAGGCGGCCTCGCGACGCGGCCGCCGGCCCGCGTCAGGCCCCGAACCGCCAGGCGAGGATCCGGGTCGTCTTCCGGCCGTGGGAGAGGGGGAGCGTGCGGATCTCGGTCGGTCGGACGCGGGCGAGCGCGCGCTCGGCGGGGCGGAGGCTCTCCTTCCGCGAGACGAGGGACGTGAACCAGCCGCACCGGTCGGCGAACGCCGCGCTCTGTTCGATCAGCCGGCGGAGGAAGCCGCGCTCGCCGCCCTCGCACCAGAGCTCGGCGTCGCGCCCGCCGAAGTTCCGGCGCGGCGCGTCGGCGCGGGACGCCGCGGCGCCGAGCCCGCGCAGCTTGTCGCGGTGCGCCGCCGCGGCCGCGGCCGCCGACTCGTGGAACGGAGGGTTGCAGATCGTCGCCGCGAACGACTCCCCCTCCCGGAAGACCCCGCGGAGGACGGCGTCGGGCGAGAGGGACGGGCGGAGCTCGACCGCGCCGGCGAGGAGCGGGTTCGCGTCGACGATCGCGCGCGCGGACTCGAGGGCGACCGGGTCGACGTCGGTCCCGACGAATCGCCAGCCGTACTCGCGACGCCCGACGATCGGGTAGATGCAGCTCGCGCCGACGCCGACGTCGAGGACGACGACCTCGTCTCCGGTGCGGACCGCGCCGCGCGCGTCGGTCAGGAGGTCGGCGAGCGCGTGGACGTGGTCCGCGCGCCCGGGGACCGGCGGGCAGAGCGCGTCGGGAGGGAGGTCCCACGCGGTGACCCCGTAGTCCGCCACGAGGATCGCCCGGTTCAACGCCCGGACGGCGGCGGGGTCCGCGAAGTCGACGGTCGGCTCGCCGCGCGGGTTCGCCCGGACGAACGGCTCGAGCGCGGGGTCGGCCGCGACCAGCCGAGGGAGGTCGTACCGCCGGCGGTGGCGGCTGCGCGGGTGATGCCCGTCCTTCGTGTCGTCGTGCGATCCGGTCATCGACAGAGCCTCGCACACGGCCGCGTCGAACGGAAGGGAGAGCGGGGGCGGAGCGGTGGGGGCGGGGCCGGGAACGCGTGACGGAGGTCCCGTCGCGCGCTACGATGACCCTCGGTTCGGACCGCCTCTCGGCGTCCACCATCGACAACACGACGCCGTCCCCTCGGGGACACCTCGACCTACGGGTGCGTCGGACGCCGAACGGGAGCGGTCACCGTGCCATGCACCGGTGGCCGCTTCTTTCGTCCCTCCTCGGCGGTCGGGAGCCGCCGGAGGATCGGAGCGGACCGATGAACGACGAGCACGCTCTTCGCGAACGCGCCAAGGAGCTGCGTTGCCTCTACCGCGTGAACGAGATCGTCTCGCGGCGGGGCGAGCCGCCGCCGCGTACGTTCCTGCGCGTGCTGGAGGCGATCCCGTCCGGGTGGCAGCGGCCGGAGACGACCGGCGCGCGGATCGAGTCGTTCGGGCGGAGCTACGTCGGGCCGGGGTACACGTCCTCGGGCCGTTCGATGATCGAACCGATCCGGCTGTTCGGCGTCGAGGCGGGTCGGATCGAGGTGACCGACTCGTTCGTCGGGGACGGCGAGCCGCCGGCGTTCCTCCCCGAGGAGTCGAAGCTCCTCCGGAACATCGCCGACCGCCTCGGCGAGTACCTCGAGTGGAAGCACACCGAGCTCCTCGGCGAGCGGGCGCCCGGCCCGTCCGACCACTGGCGGTGGCGGCAGGACGTCGTCGAGGCGATGGCGGCCGCGCTCGACCCCGAGCGGTTCGGCGTCGAGCGGCTGTTCGTGGGCGGGAGCACCGAGAGCGGGCACGCGGGGCCGGGGAGCGACATCGACGTCTTCGTCGTCTGCGGTCCGGGCGCCCGGCGCGCCGAACTCGCGCTCTGGCTGGACGGATGGAGCCGCTGCCTCGCCGAACTCTGCCGCCGTCAGACCGGCGTCGCGTTCGAGGGCGGCGTGCTCGACGTGCGCTGGCTCTCCGAGGTCCCGGACCTCCGTCGCCGCCCGGACCTCCGCGAGCTCCCCCTGGCGCGGCGCGACGAGGACCCGGCGGCCTGACGCCTCCCGCCGTGGGGGGCGCGCCGCTCAGCGAGGCGGCGCGGAGAGGAACGGGTCGGCGTGGATCGCGTCGAGCTCGGCGCCGCGCAGGAACGCCTGTTTCCGCATCTTCTGCACGAGGTCCGGCGCGCCGCAGAGGAAGACGCGGTGGCCGGTCAGGTCGGCGTGACGGGCGAAGACGACCTCGTCCAGGCGGCCGACCGGACCGCCGCGGACGGGCGGGCCGCCCAGGGGGGACGGGACGTACCGCACGCCGTCCCGCCCGTCGACCAGCCGGGACAACCGTTCGTCGAGGTAGAGGTCGTCGGCGGTCCGGCCGCCGTGGTACAGGTCGATCGTCCCCCCGTGTCCGCGCCGCAGCGCCTCGCGCAGGACGCCGAGGAGCGGCGCGAGCCCGGTCCCCGTCCCCGCGAGGACGAGCGGCTCGTCGGCGGCCGTCTCCGGGTAGACGCAGCTCCCGAACGGGCCCCGCAGCGCGAGGCGGTCGCCGGCGACGAGGTCCTCGAAGACGAAGCCGCTGAACGCGCCGCCCGGGACGCGGCGGACGTGCAGCTCGAGCTCGTCGTCCTCGCCGGGGACGCTCGCCAGCGAGTACGGGCGGGAGAGGCCGTCGTCACGGCGGAGGACGACGTACTGGCCGGGGCGGTACGAGAACTCTTCGCGGGGTCGGAGCGCGAGGCGCGCCACGTCGGGCGCGAGGAGCTCGACCGAGCGGACCTCGGCCTCCACGCTCGTCTCCCCGTCGTCCTCGTAGGTCAGCGTCAGGTCCGACGCCGGACGCGCCAGGCAGGCGAGGAACCATCCGCGCTCGCGCAGCGGCGGGGGCACGCCGTCGGCCGCGTCCTCGGGCGGCGCGCCCGCCGTCGCCCGCACGAGGCAGGCGCGGCACGCCCCCGCCCGGCACGAGTGCGGCGCTTCGACGCCGGATCGGAGCAGAGCGTCGAGCACGGTCTCGTCGGGCCGGGGCGCGATCTCCCGGCCGTCGATGCGGAGCGTGAACATGGAACGGGCCGATCGGCGGGCGCGGTCAGCGTCCGAGGACGTCGGCGCGCGCGCCCTCCGCGATCTTCGTCACCTCCGCGATGTCCGTCTCGAGGGCGCCGAGCTCGCGCAGGGTCGCGACGAGGTGCTCGACCACGGCGTCGACGTGTCCGTCGTTCAGGCCGCGCTCGAGGAGGTGCGCGTGGGCGTCGCGCATGTCCTTCCCGTCGTACGCCGTCGGTCCGCCGAACGCCATCGTGAGGAAGGCCGCCTGCTTCGCCATCTGTCGGTCCATGTCGACGTCGTCGAAGAAACGGGAGATCCGGTCGTCGGTGAGGACCCGGCGGTAGAACAGCCGGACGGCCTGATCGACCGCGTCGCGGCCTCCGAGGCGTTCGTAGAGCGTGGACATGGCGGGGGCCTCCCGGGGATGGAAAAAGATGCGCAGCGCATACATATATGACCCCGGGCGGCTTGCCGTCAAGCTGGATCCGTCATGAACCTGACCCGACACGCCGACCTCTCGCTTCGCGTCCTCCTGTACGTCGGCTTGCACGGCGACCGGCTCTCCTCGGTCCGGGAGGTGAGCGAGCGGTACGGGGTCTCGAGGAACCACCTCGTGAAGGTGGCGCATCACCTCGTGCGCCTCGGTTTCCTCGAGACGGTGCGGGGGCGGCACGGCGGTCTGCGGCTGGCGCGCCCGCCCGAGGAGATCACGGTCGGGGAGGTGATCCGCGGGACCGAGCCGAGCTTCGACCTCGTCGAGTGCTTCGCGCCGGAGACCGACACCTGCGCGATCACCCCGGCCTGTCGGCTGAAGGGCGTGCTGCACGGAGCGCTGAAGCGGTTCCTGGACGAGCTCGACCGCCACACGCTGGCGGACCTGCTCGTCAACCGGAGCCGCCTCTCCCCGCTCCTCGACGAGTAGCGGACCCCCGCAGGGGCCCGAGGGCCGCGCCGGCGCCTCGCGGCCGGCGGCCCTCCCTCGACGGAGCCGTCGCCGGCGTCCGCCGGCTCAGGCGTCGGCGAGCGGGCCGACCGCCGCCTCGATCGTCTCCGGCGCGTCCGCGGTCACGCGAAGCAGCTCGCGGACGAGCGCCTCCCGCCCGAACGGCTTCCCGACGAACCCTTGCATCCCCGCCTCGCGGCAGGCACGTCGGTCGGACGCGGACGCGTTCGCGGAGGCGGCCACGACCGGGACGTCGACGCCGAGCGCCCGGAGCCGCCGGGTCGCCTCGAGTCCGTCGATCCCCGGCATCTTCCAGTCCATCAGGACCACGTCGTACGGCGCGGCGACCGCCGCCTCGACCGCCGCCTCCCCGTCGCCGACGGTGTCGACCTCGCACCGGAGGTTCTCCAGGAACGCCCGGCCGATCCGGAGGTTCACCGGGTTGTCGTCCGCCATCAGGACGTACAGGTCGAGCGCGTCCGGCACCTCGTCGGTCGCCGCCTCCGCCACCGTCGGTGCGTCGACCGGCGCGAGCGGGAGGGTGACCGTGAAGCGCGTCCCCGCCCCGAGGGCCGTGTCGACCCGGATGTCGCCGTGCATCGCGTCGACGAGCTGTTTGACGATCGAGAGGCCGAGGCCGGTCCCGCCGAACCGCCGCGTGGTCGAGCGCTCCGCCTGCTCGAACGGCCGGAACAGCCTCGCCACCGTCCGTTCGTCCATGCCGATCCCCGTGTCGGCGACGACCAGGCGCAGCGCGTCCGCCTCGGTCTCCACCCTCACCGTGACGGTGCCGCTCTCCGTGAACTTGGCCGCGTTCCCGACGAGGTTCTGGACGATCTGACGGAAGCGGAGTCCGTCGCCGCGGCGTCGTTCCGCGCCGACGGGCGGCAGCTCCAGCTCGAGGTCGACGCCGGCCCGGCGCATCCCTCCCCGGAACGGCTCGGCCGCCGCCTTCGCCTCGTGTCCCGGGTCGAACGGCTCGTCCTCGAGCAGCATCGAGCCGTGGTCGAGCTTCGAGAAGTCGAGCACGTCGTTCACCAGCCGGACCAGCGCGTGGCCCGAGCTCCGGATCGACTCCGCCCGCTCCCGGGACTTCGGGGGGAGGTCGTCCTCGAGGAGGATCTCCGTCATCCCGACGATCCCATGCAGCGGAGTCCGCACCTCGTGGCTCATCACCGCGAGGAAGTCCGACTTGCTCCGCGACGCCTGCTCCGCGATCCGGAGCGCCCGGCCGTGGGATCGGTGCAGGAGGAACATGATGACGAGGAGGCCGGTGCTGAACAGCAGCCCGAGGAGGACCATCCACCACGAGTCGTCCTGGAAGATCGACACCGCGTCGTGCTTCGCCCAGACGAACCGCCACTGCTTGCCGCCGACGTCGACGATCCGCTCCGTCTCGCGGCCGCCGGCGAGGCCGCCGACGCCGTCGAAGATCCGGCGGTCGGCCGCCCGATCGCCGTCGTAGATCGAGAACCCGACCCCCGCCCCGACGATGTCGGCGATCCCTCGCATCGTGATCTCGCCCACGAACGGGGCGTACGACCAACCGATGCACCGCTCCACGCGCTCCGCCTCGGTCCTCGGGATCCCGCCGCCGGTGTAGACCGGGACGAGCATCAGGAACCCCGGCTTGCGGGCGTCGTCCTGCACGAGGGTGATGATGTTCGTGATGCGGGTCTCGCCGGTCCGCATCGACTCGGTCGCGGCGGCGCGGCGGTTCTCCTCGCTGCCGATGTCGAGGCCGCGCGCCGGGAGGTTCGGGGCGAGCGGTTCGATGTAGTCGATGACGTAGCGATGCGCGGGGTCCGGGGAGTCGAGGACCGTCACCTCGAACTCCGGCGCCGACGTCGCGCGGACCTCGGCGACCCAGTCGTCGACGGTCCCGGGCGGGAGGCGCCGGATGAATCCGAGCCCGCTGATCCCGGGGAACCAGCGTTCGGGTTCGAGGCGGTCGACGTACTCCCGCCACTCGCTCCGACTCACCTGCCCGCTGGCGTTGAACAGCGCGGCGCCGGAGAGGAGGCCCTGCTCGTACTTCTCCAGCCGCTCGCGGGCCGCCACCATGCCGCGCTCGACCTGCCGCTCGAACAGGAGCGCCGCCCGTTCCTCGGCGGACCGGTGGACGGCCTCGCCGCTGAGGATCGTCATGGCGATGCTCGCGGCTTCGATCAGCAGCCCGACCACGAGGAAGGGCTGCCAACGGAGGCGGCGGGCGGGGGCGGGCGAGGAGCTCGGTCGGTTCACGATGGGAACGCGGCGAGAGCGTTCGGCTCGCACCCCGTGGGAGGACAGCGGTTCCGAGGTCATCGTCGGCGCCACCCCCGAACTTGAGCGTCGGCCGGGGCCTCAGGACGGGGAGCGGGGCCGAACGCCCCGGTCCGAACGATCGGCGGCGTCGCGCCGACCGCGGGGTCGACGCGCCGCGGCTCCCGGCCGATCGGACGGGAGGTCCGGGGTCACTCGCCGTAGCGGAGTTCGATCGTGGCGAGGGCGCGCGGAGCGGAGTCCCCCCGCCGCTCCACCGGCAGGAGGAAGAGGCGGTCGTACTCGTCCTCGCCGAGGTTCCCCTTCGCGTCGAGGCGGTCGACCGAGCCGCCGAGCGCGCGGACGAGCGCGGGGATCGTGTTCGAGTGGCCGGCGACCGCGGCGACCGTGCCGGCGGGGAGCGCGCCGAGCTCCTCGACGAGCGTCCCCATGTCGCGCGCGGGGCGGACCGTCACCTCGACGCCCGTCGCCCGCGACAGCGGGGCGAGCGTCTCCCGCGTGCGGCGGTACTCGCTGGCGACCAACCGGTCGACGCCCGTCGGCGCGAGGAGGGTCGCCAGCGCTCGCGCCCGCTCCGCGCCGCGCGCGGTCAGCCCCGGATCGCGCGGCGAGTCCGGATCGGTCCCCTTCTCGGCGTGCCGGACGAGCACCAGCGTGACGACCCCGGTCCGCGGCTCCTCGGCGTCCTCGCCGGCGCGCAGGCTCGGGGCGAGACAGGCGACGAGCCCGCCGCCGAGGAAGGCGCGGCGGTCCGGACGGGGGGCGGGAGGCGGCATGGACGGCTCCGGGGAACTCCGACCCGACATCGTACGAACCGCGCGACGGCGACGCGTCGGGCGGGTCGAGACGGATCCCCGCCGCGAGGGTGTGCCAGGACGAGAGAGGGAGGGAGGCGGAGCGCGCTTCGCCTCGGGGAGAGGCGAAGAAAGAAGACCAGGGGGGAGCTCCGGGGTATAGGGGGAAGGGGGATGAGCTTTACACCTTGCGGTAACCCCTGGTCTCGCGCTCAAACTAGACGCTTCCCGACGGATTGGGAACCGAATCCGTCGGAACTCGCCTCGATCAGCGTCGCGATCTTGCAACACCGCGACGTCGGTTCTGTCGGCCATGCGCTGACTTGCGCGCGCCCCCGCCGGAGCGTCCCCCGCGGGGCGGCGGGCTCGACCGCCCGACCTCGCGGTCGTCGAACCCGGCGATCCGCTCGACGCGGATCTTGGCGCCGAGCTTCTTCTCGATGGCGCGGACCTGCTCGTCGTCGTCGCGTGTGACGAAGGTCACGGCGCGCCCGGCGCCCTCGCTCCGCCCGGTCCGGCCGATCCGGTGCGTGTAGGCGTCGGGCGTCATCGGCACGTCGAAGTTCACGACCAGCGAGACCTGCGCGACGTCGATCCCGCGCGCCGCGATGTCGGTGGCGACGAGCACGTCGTACTTCCCCTCGCGGAACCCGTTCATCGCCCGATCGCGCTGCGGCTGCGACATGTTCCCCTGGAGGGCGACGGCGTGGTGCCCGTCCCGGTCGAGCTGCTGCGCGAGGCGCTTCGCCCGGTGCTTCGTGCGCGTGAAGACGATCGCCGAGTCGTACTCCTCGTGGTCGAGGAAGTGGCGGAGGAGCTTCGCCTTGGCGTCCGGAGCGACCGGCACCAGCGCGTGCTCGATCGTCTTCGGCGGCGCGGAGTGCTCCAGCTCGACGACGTGCGGCCGGTGCAGCAGGCCGTCGGCGAGCGAGCGGATCTCGGGCGGCATCGTGGCCGAGAAGAGGAGGTTCTGGCGCTCCTCGGGGAGGGCGCGGAGGAGTCGGCGGATGTCCGGCAGGAACCCCATGTCGAACATGTGGTCCGCCTCGTCGAGGACGAGGATCTCGACGTCGTCGAAATCGACGTGGTGCTGCTGGTAGAGGTCGAGCAGGCGGCCGGGGCAGGCGACGACGATGTCCGCTCCCTCGCGGAGGGCGCGGACCTGCCGGTTCTGGTTCACGCCGCCGATGATCGTGACGGAGCGGAGGTGCGTGTGACGGCCGAGCCGGCGGATCTCGGCGTCGATCTGCGCGACGAGCTCGCGCGTCGGGGCGACGACGAGGGCGCGCGGTCCGCAGTCGCGGGGCGCGGTCGTCGAGGCGAGGTACCGCAGGATCGGCAGCGCGAACGCGGCCGTCTTGCCGGTCCCCGTCTGGGCGAGCCCGAGGACGTCCCGCCCCTCGAGGGCGGCGGGGATCGTCTCGACCTGGATCGGGCGGGGGGTGGTGAAGCCGGCGTCGGCGAGGCCTCGCTGCAGCTTGGCACCGAGCTCGAACGCGGCGAAGCCGTCCTCGGAGGGACGGCGAGTCTTCTTCGAATCGGACATGGAGTGTGGTCGGGCGACGGCTCCCGGTCAGCGGGAGACGGTCGTCGTGGATCGGGTCCCTACAGCCGTGGGGAGGGATCGGGGAGGGGGCGGCGTGATCTCCGCTCGTGAGCGCGGTGGCTCGGCGGGATCCAGCTGATACGCCGACGGCCGCGGAGGTGCGGCCGAGAGGTGGTTCTCGGGCGGGACGTTAGCCGTCGGACTCCGCACTTGCGAGAAGGAATTCGAGAACGGTCTCCCGCGGAGACCGAGGAAGAGGGGTCACTGGACGTCGAACTCGAGGCCGTTCGTGACCGTGGGGGGCGCCGCGGAGCCGTCGAGGACGAACCCCTGCATCCGGACCAGCCCCGGCGGGGTGCCGAGCGGCAGGATCGCCTCGGTCCGGGTCGAGCCGAATCCGCTGAGCGGAATCGGTCCGAGCAGGAGCGGCATCGGCGGGGAGACCAGCAGGTCGCAACCGCCGCCCATCGGCAACTCGGCGCGCTGGGTGCCGAAGGCGACGAACGCCTGTCCGAACGGCGCGCCGCGGAGCAGGCTGACGGCGATCGGATACCCCGGCCGGACGCAGCCGCGCATGTGCAGTTCGGGCACCTCCGGGTGGAGGCCGGCGCACCCCGCGCCGTACCGGAGGGTCGAGCCGCAGACGCCGGGCGCGACCTTCGCGAGGTGGAGGATCCGGTCCAGGACGTCTCCGTCGCCGTTCCGGTCGACGCCGCCGTTCGCGCTCTCGGAGCAGGAGAAGGCGAGCCACTCGCCGGCCGACTGGACGTCCGCGCCGTCGAGGCCGAGGTCGATCGACGTGCCGAACTCGGACTCGAACACGAGGAGGACGTCGTCGTCCACGTCGCCGTCGCCGTTCCGGTCGACGCCGCCGTCGGTCTGCTCGTCGATCCGGACGACCACGCGGTCGTCGTCGCCCGCGTCGACCACGCCCGCGACGCAGAGGTTCCGGACCGAGCCGTCGATGACGTGGATCACCTTCGGGATCTGCTCGCCGACCGAGATGTCGCCGTCGGCGTTCAGGTCGGCGCCGACCAGGTACTCGTAGACGAGGTAGCCGATCCGGCGGCGCTCGAACGTGTACGGCGTCCCCTCCGTCGCGAGGTTGGTCGTCACGTGGGTCGTCACGTCGTGGACGTGGAGGACCCAGTCCTGCGCGTCGCCGTCGCCGTTCAGGTCGACGTGTCCCTGCGACCACTCGAAGACCGGGAACGCGATCCAGTGGCTGTCGACGAGCGGGGCGGTGCTCGCCACCGCGAGGTCGTGGGTCTCGCCGGTGAGGATGTCGTGCGAGAAGAGGACGACGTCCTTGCCGTCGCCGTCGCCGTTGAAGTCGAGGCCGCCCTGGCTCGGCTCGGAGACCGAGAAGACGAGCGTGTCGGCGACCCTGATCGGGTCGGCGGCCGCGAGGCCGAGGTTCACGATCGGCGGCGTCGTCGGCCGGTGGAGGTGCAGCACGAGGTCGTACGGGTCGCCGTCGCCGTTCAAGTCGGTGTTCG
>JAUIEL010000153.1 GCA_030428825.1 bacterium | reverse complement strand
GCTCGAACGTCCGCACGAACCCCTGCTCCTCCTCGGAGTAGGCGAGCTTGCTGTCGTGGCCGCCCATGAAGTCCGCGAACCCCTCCTGGAACCACGGCGAGCGGTTCCCCTGCGGCACGTTCCACTTCTTCGTCGCGAAGTCGACGAGCTGGTGCGTCCCCTCGTGGAACATCACCTCCCAGAGGTTCGACTGCCGCCACTGGGTCAGGATCCCGGTCCCCGGCATGTAGTAGCCGGCCATGAACTCCTCGTTCGGGAGCCCGAGGTCCGTCCGGTCCTCGCGCATCTTCTTGTACGAGTCCTTGCTGTCGTACACGAGGACGACGACCGGCTCCTGGATCTCCTGGAGGTCGAGCAGCGCGCCGAAGTTCTCGAAGAAGACCTGGTACAGGTAGCCGAGGATCTCGCCGTACTCCTTGGCGAGCGTGTCGATGTCGACGTTGTCCTTCCGCTCGACCGCCACCACGTACGGGCGCGGCATGACCGGCGCGTCGGAGTCGGACCTCGTCTCGCCGTCGTCGTAGAGGAAGGTCCAGAACTCCTCGCCGTACGTCCGCTTCAACTCCTCGATCTTCATCTCGGCCCGCGGCACGAATCCGGAGGCCCCGCCCTTGGCGAGGGCCTCGAGCTCCGCGAGCGAGACCTCGTCGTTCTCTTCTTCGCCGCCGGCGACGGCGAGCTGGGCGCCCGCGGGCGGCGAGGCCGCCAGGAGCAGCAGGAGGAGCGTGATCGTCCGGGGGACGAGGCGGGTCGGGATCATGGGAAGGTCCTCGCGGCGACGGTCCCGGCATGATAGCAAGCCGGTCCGGGGATCTCGAAGGTCCCGGGACGGCGAGGTCGGTCAGGCCGGCCGATAGACGTTCACGGCCCCTTCGAGCTCGCGTTCCAGGACCTCCGCCACCGCCTCGATGCCGCTCCGCGTCGTCTCGGACGAGAAGACGTAGAACTTCCAGAGGTTGCGGTACGACGCCTCCAGGTCCTTCAGGCGGGGGATCCGGTCGGCGAACTCCGCCAGCGGCCGGACCGTCTCCTCGCCCGGGAACAGGACGTGGATCCGGGCCTCCTTGAGCTGCATGCGGCGCGCCGGGCAGTAGAGCATCACGTCGACCTCGCGGCCGAGCCGCGCCGACGCCGCCGCTTCGATGCGGCGCTCCGCCTCGCTCCGTTCGCGATGCCGGCCGGGCGCGAAGAACCGCTCGATCAGCGCCTCCTGGACGTCCTCGTTGGCGTACCGCGGATAGACGCCGCACCGCTTCAGGAGTCGGCGCGAGCGGAAGCGGAGGAGGAGGCGGCGGACGCGGCGGTTCTCCGGCTCGGAGCCGTAGTCGAGCCCCTCGAGGAAGTGGATCAGCGAGTCGTCGGTCTGGTCGTAGAAGTCCGACTCCTCCGCCGCGCCCGCCGCGATCGCGGCCTCGACCGCCTTCGCCACGAGCGCGCCGGCCGCGATCTTCGCGTGGTGGTAGTAGACCCGCTCCGAGAAGTAGTACCGCGCCTCGAGCATGCGGACGACCTCGGAGAGGACGTCCTCCCGGACGAGCCCGCGCTTGGCGACGTCGATGAACAGGTTGCCGCTGGCCCGGTCGACCTTGAACGAGTGGAGGAGGCGGGGGTCGGTGGAGAGGTTCAGGCCGGTGTAGTACGCGTCCCGCGAGAGGTAGTCGAAGATGTCGGCGCAGATCGTGTCGCCGATGATCTGCTTCCAACAGACCGGGATGCGGTGACGCGCCGGGCCGGCGTCGAGGATCCCCATCACCTCCTCGGCGACGCCGAGCCGCTCGAGCTCGTCGCCGAGCATGCCGGATTGGAACGTCCGTTCGATCCGAGCCGGCGTGTCGTGTCGCTCGAACAGCCCGGTCTGGTCCTCGATGTTGTGGCCGAACGGGATGTGGGTGACGTCGTGGAGGAGCGCCGCGAACCGGACCAGCCGCTCCTCCTCGTCGGAGAGGGCGAGGCAGCCGCGCGGCGTGAGCGCCCGGTTCCGCTCGATCGCCTCGATCATCCGGCTGGCGACGTGGCAGGTGCCGACCATGTGCTCGAAGCGGGTGTGGGTGGCCCCCGGGTAGACGAGGTACGCCGTGCCGAGCTGTCGAACCCCACGCGAACGCTGGACTTCGGGCGTGTCGAGGAGGGCGAGCTCCTCGTGGGTCAGGTGGACGTCGCCGTGGACGGGGTCCCGGATGACCGAATGTTTCCGAACGGGCATGATCCGGCCGAGTGTACACTCGGCCCTCGCCAGGACCCTCCATGACGTCAAGCGATCGCACGGCCCGGTTCTCGATGCCCGGCGCGCTGCTGGCGGTGCTCGCGCTCTCCGCGGGCGCCGGGGCGCAGCAGCCGATCGCGGTGGTGCATGGCGCCTCGGCCGGCGACCAGCTCGGGCGCTCGGTCGCCGCCGCGTTCGACGTCGACGGCGACGGCATGGACGACGTGATCGCCGGCGCGTGGAACGACTCGACCGTCGCCCTGTTCGCCGGGGCCGCGCACGTCCTCTCCGGGTCCGGGTCGCCGCTCCACACGTTCCACGGCGAGAGCGCGTTCGACCTGTTCGGCGCGGCGGTGGCCGGCGTCGGCGACGTCGACCACGACGGGTTCGCGGACGTCGCGGTCGGGGCGCCCCAGGACGACGCGGGCGCGGCCGACAACGGCAGCGTGTTCGTCTTCTCCGGGAAGGACGGGCACGCGCTGTACGTCTTCTCCGGCGACGGCGCGTCCGACCAGTACGGCGCGTCGGTCGCGGCGGCCGGCGACGTCGACAACGACGGGTTCGTCGACGTGGTCGCCGGCGCGATCGGGGACGACGACACCGCCTCGAACGCCGGGATGGTGCGCGTCCGCTCCGGCGCCGACGGCTCCTCGCTGCGCACGTGGTACGGCGGCGCCCAGGACGACGCGTTCGGGGCCGCGGTCGCCGGGGGCGGCGACGTCGACGGCGACGGCCGGGACGACGTGGTGGTCGGCGCGCCGCTCTCCGATCAGAACGGCCCGGACTGCGGCGAGGTCGACGTCTTCTCCGGCGCGTCGGGCGCGCTCCTCCGCCAGTCGTTCGGCGCGTTCGCCGCCGACTTCCTCGGGACGTCGGTGGCGGGCGGGCTCGACCTCGACGGCGACGCCGCGGCCGACTTCGCGGCCGGGGTGCCGGGCGCGGACCAGGCGGCGTTGAACGCCGGGGCGGCGACCCTCTATCGCGGCAGCGACGGCGGCGTCGTGGCGACGGCGCAGGGGATCTCCACCTACGACCGGTTCGGGTACTCGCTCGCGGCGTTCGGCGACCTCGACGGCGACCAGCGGGACGACCTGGTGATCGGCGCGCGCTTCGCGGACCTCCCGGCGTTCGACTCGGGATCGGTCCGCGTCGTCTCCGGCCAGACGGGCGCGACGCTCGCCTCGTTCGGGGGGCAGGCGGCGCTCGACGAGTTCGGGTACTCGGTCGCCGGCGCGGGGGACGTGAACGGCGACGACGTGCCGGACTTCGTGGTGGGGGCGTGGCTCGAGGACGGGGTCGGCGGCGCGGACGCGGGGAGCGCGCGGATCTTCACCGGCGCGTGCGGCGGGGTCACGGTCTACGGGACCGGTTGTCCGGGGTCGGGCGGCCTCACCCCCTCCCTCTCCGCCGACGGCTGTCCGGTCGCGGGCGGGCCGCTGCCGCTGCACGTCGAGAACGGGCTCGGCGGCTCGTTCGGCTTCTTCTGGGTCGGCGCCTCGGTCAGCAGCATCCCGCTCGACGGGACCTGTCGCCTGCAGAGCGGGCTCCCGATCGTGGTCACTCTCGGGCCGTTCCCGCTCGTCGGGTCGGGCCCGGGGAACGGCGAGTGGCACCCCAGCCCGATCGTCCCCGCGCCGCTCCCGGCCGGCCTGTACGCGCACCTCCAGGCCGCGCTGGTCGACCCCGGGGGGCCGGCCGGCTACACGGTCTCGAACGCGATCCGCATCGAGTTCCCGTAGGACTCGCCGTCGCGCGCCGCCGTCGCGCGCGGCCGCTCACCAGCGCCAGTCGAGCTCCTCGCGCAGCGCCTCCCGCGCCGCCGGATCCCCGCCGCGGAGGGCCTTCAGGTCGACCGCGTCGCCGAGTCCGTCGACGACCGCGACGATCCGATCGAGCGCCCGGACGCGCACCTCGAGCGCGGGGTGGTCGAGGAGGTGGAACCAGGTGAGGGTGTCGCGCTCCTCGTCGCCGGCGAGCACGAGCGCGAGGTCCTCGTCGGCCGGGGCCGGCGCCTCGTCGATCCGCGCGACGGCGTCCCGCCACTCCGGCGCGCGGTCCGACCAGCACGGCGTCCCCGGCCCGCGGCTCGGCGTCGCCCGGCACTCCGCGCCGGACGGCACGTGCACCTTCCGCCCCTCCGCCTCGAACGAGACCGCGCCGGTCAGCACCCGCAGGGTGGCGCGGCCGTCGTCCTCGACGGTGGTCGAGTAGATGCAGCCGAGGTCGACCGCGATCCCCGACGGCGTCCCGACCTGGAAGACGCGGGGGGCCGAGAAGATGCTCGCCTCCATCGTGCCGCGCTCGAGGAACAGCCGGTAGCCGGCCTCCTCGTCGTGACGTCCCGGCTCGACGCGGACGCGGGTCCGCGGGGCGAGGTCGACCGAGCCGATGTCGCCGACGTGGATCCGGGCGCGCGTCCCGTCGTCGCAGGTCACGCGGTCGCCGCCGCAGAGCGCGGTCGTGGACGGCGCGCGGCCGTCGAGCCGCTCGACGCGGTACGGCAGGACCTCCGGGGTCGGCCGCAGCAGCGCGAGCCCGAGCCCGATCGAGAGGAGTGCGGCGGCGGCGGCGGCGTGCAGCCACGGCGCCCGCGGGACTCCGGTCGTTCGGGGCGGCGCCTCCGGGCGGTCGCCGTCCGCTCCGGCGGTCGCCGGCGGGCAGCGGAACGGACGGAGCCTCTCCTCCAACGCGACGACGTCCGGATCCGGCGCTCCCGAGCGGTCCCAGAGGTAGTCGTTCATGCGTACCCTCGCTTCTCGAGCGCCTCGCGGAGCATCTTCATGCCGCGCGACAGGTTCACCCGGACCGAGCCGTGGGTGAGGCCGGTCCGCTCGGCGATCTCCGGCCCGGTCATCCCCTCGACCAGCCGGAGCGAGAGGGTCTCCGCGTACGCCGGGGGCAGGCTCCGGACGACCGACAGGATCTCCTCCCCCTCGGCCGTCGGCCCGCCGCGGGCCGGCTGCTCGACCTCGTCGGGGAGCGCGGCCTCCGCCGGTCGGGCGCGCGCGTGCCGCCGCCGCGCCCGGTTGCGGGCGATCGTCGCCAGCCACGCGCCGAGGTGGTCCGCGCCGCGCAGCGACGGCAGCGCCCGCCACGCCGCGAGGAAGACGTCCTGCATCAGGTCCTCGACCTCGGACGGCGGCGCCGCCGCGAGGAGGACGCCGTGGACGAGCGACGCGAACCGGTCGTGGAGCCGGTCGAACGCGCCCCGATCGCCGCCGCGAGCGCGCTCGACGAGCGGTCCGAGGTCGGCCGCGCTCGCGTCGGTCGGGGGGCGGGTCAGGGACGAATCCAAGGCGGCTCCGCGGAGGAGAGTCCGGGGCGGCCCCGACCGTTAGCTAGTCCGTCGAAGAAATGCTCTCGGTGCGAGGCGAGTCCGTCGCGGCCGGGATCCAGGCGCGAGACCGCGATCATACTTGCCGTACTCCGAGGATCTCGCAACGCAGAGCTCGGACGCGAGGGGCCGCCGGCGGGAACTTCGTCGCCGGGCCGTCGCGGCGGCGGCGGCGGGCGGGTCATCCGGCGGCGACCGTCCCTCTCTCGACCGGCTTCATCACGACTCGGGTGAAGACCACGAGCAACGCGGCGCCGATCGGCAGCGTCACCCAGATCGACAGGCCGAGGGCGTCCGGGAGGTACCCGGCGAGGGCGGCGAACCCGGCGGCGAGGAACGCGTACGGCATCTGGGTCCGGACGTGGTCGATGTGGTCGCACGAGGTCGACATGCTGGAGAGGACGGTCGTGTCGGAGATCGGCGAGCAGTGGTCGCCGAAGACCGACCCGCCGAGCACGGACGCGATGCTCCCGAGGAGGATCACGTGGGTCTCCGCGGCCTCGAGCCCCTCTCCCGTCGACAGCCCGTACGCCAGCGGCACGACGAGCGGGACCAGGATCCCCATCGTCCCCCAAGACGACCCGGTCGCGAAGGCGGTGAACGCGGCGAGGACGAAGACGAGGAAGGGGACCCACGACGCGCCGACGGTGTCCGCGAGCTGGTGCGAGAGGAAGTGGTCGGCGTGCAGCTCGCCGGTCACCGCGCCGAGCGACCACGACAGGACCAGGATCACCATCGCCAGGAGCATCGCCTTCATCCCGGCCATCGCGGCGGCGACCGTCTGGTCGAGGCTCAGGATGCGCTGGCCGACCGACAGCACGACCGCGACCGAGAGCCCCGCGAACGACGCCCAGAGGAGCGCCTGGTACGAGTCCGAGCTCTCGACGATCGCCCGCACCCGGGTCAGGAATCCCATCTCCGGCGTCGCCGCCCCGCGCCCGGTCGCCCAGAGGCCGATCACGGTCACCACCACGACGGTCAGGATCGGGAGCAGCGCGTTGAACGCCCGGCGCGGCGCGTGGTCGAGCGCCGCCATCTCCGCGTCCCCCTCGCCGCCCGCGAGCGGCTGCGCCCCGTCCCGCAGCACCTTCCCGTCGCCGACCGCGCGCCGCTCCGCCCGGAGCATCGCGAACGCCTCGCGCCCCGAGGCGCTGGTCAGGAAGACGAGGAGGAGCGCGAACAGCGGATAGAACATGTACGGGATCGACTGGAGGACCATCGGGTACGCCGCGGTCGCGTAGCCGCCGGGCAGTCCGTCGAGCGCCTCCTTCACCAGGCCGACCTGCGTCCCGACCCACGTCGACAGCGGGACGAGCGACGCGACGGGGGCCGCCGTCGAGTCGACGATGTACGCCAGCTTCTCGCGCGAGACGCGCAGCCGGTCGGTCAGCGGCCGCATCGTGTTCCCGACGATCAGGCAGTTCGCGTAGTCGTCGAAGAAGATCGCCGACCCGAGGCCCGCCGTCGCGACCTGGGCCGAGCGGCGCGTGCGGGCGAACCGCGTGAGGAGCGACACGATCCCGTCCGTCCCGCCGCAACGCGAGATCACCCCGACCATCCCCCCGAGCAGGAGGCTGAACACGAGGATCGACGCGTTCCCGGGGTCGGCGATCGACTCGACGACGTACTTCGCGACGGTCTGCTGGAACGCCGCGACCGGGTCGTGGCCGGCGACGAGGAAGGCGCCGGCCAGGACGCCGACCACGAGCGCGACGATCACCTGCCGGAACAGGATCGCGAGGACGATCGCGAGGAGCGGGGGGAGGACGCTCAGCCAGCCGGAGAGGACCCGGACCGTCGCGGTCCCGCGGAGGGCGCCGGCGGCGGCCGAGACCTCGGCGGCGCCGGCCTCGCCGACGACCAGCTCGACCGTCGTCGACCCGCCCGGCGCCAGGTCGACCGTCGCGCCGCCGTCGGTCGTCGTCGCCCCGGCGAGCGTGACCGCCCCCGAGAACGACGGGTCCGCGGTCCCCTCGGCGTCGAGCGCCGTGATCGTCGCCTCGAACGGCACGCCCCCGAGGACGTGGGGCGGGAGGTCGATCCTGAGCGACTGGCCGCCGGCGTCCGCGGCGAGCGCGGCGGCCAGGACGGCCAGGAGCACGGCGAGCGCGGCGGAACGGGACATGCATCGAGCCTCCGGCGGATCGTCCGACGGAGCCTACAGCGCGCCCGCGCGAATCGGAGCGCCCGCCCGGTCCGGTCGGTCGTCCCGGCCGTTCGGGCCGGCCGTTCGTTCCGGAGGAGAGGACGACCCCGCCGCCGCGGTCCGTGCGCGGCGGCGGGCGGGCGGGTCAGCTCCAGTACGGGCGCTGTCCGTACCGCTCGTACGTCGACGTGTGGAACTTCGCGTCGGCGAAGTTCGGCCAGTCGTCCTTGTCGAAGCCGTCCGACTCCTTCAGCTGCTCCTTCGTCACGTCGAGGACGAGCGACTCGTCCTGCTCGTCGAGCCGGAGCGCCGACCACGGCACGGCGAACAGCTTCTCTCCGATGCCGAGGACGCCGCCGAACGACATCACCGCGTACGCGATGCGGCCGTGGTCGACGTCGAGCATGATCTCCTTGATGTCGCCGACGTGTTCCCCCGCGGGATTCTTCACGCGGTCACCGGCGAGGGTGCTGGCGGACAGGACGTGGATCGTGGTCATGGTCGGGTCTCCGTTCGGAAGGGTGCGTCCGCCCCGGGGGCAGGCGAGGGGACGCGGGAACGGGAGCGAGGATCACAAGCGCCGTGCCGGACCGGTTCGACGCCGTCGGGAGCGCGTTCTCGGCGCGGACGGGCGTCTCGGGGCGGAAGAGAGGCGCGGTCGGGCGGACGTTTCTACAGACCGCGACGCCGAGACGCCGGCCGCGCCGACTCCCCGAGGGGAACCGGCGCGGACCGAGCGTTCTCCTGCCTTCTTACGGCCTGTCTCTCAGGTCGCCTCGCCCATCCGTTCGGTGATGCTGATCACGCGTCCGGCGGCGAAGGTCAGTGTGGTGACGTAGAGGGTCGGCGCGCCGACCGGGTCGAGCCCCTTCTTTCCGAACTGCCACTCGACGTGGTCCTCGGACCCGAAGAGGATGCACTCCGGCTGCCCGGAGCAATCCCGCACCTCCGGCGCCGTCATGCCGAGGCGCACTCCGGGCGCGGCGAACCGGCCGCCCGCACGTCGCCGGACGGGGGCGCCGCGCTTCGTCGCCTTCGTCGCCGCCGCTCGCGCGGGCGTGGCCTTCGACGACTTCCGGGTCGGCTTCCGCTTCGGCGCGGGCGCCGCCTTCTTGCGAGCCGTCTTCGCCATCGATTCCTCCGTGCTCTTCGGTTCGGAACTCTCGTCGCCAGTCTCATCGGAACGGTCCGGTCGAGGACTTGAGGCGATTTCCTCGAATCCGCACCCGGGCGATCGACCCGCTCCCCGGTGATCGACCCGGGTTGAGGCGGGGGGGAGGAACATCTGTAATGACCGGTCGTGAAGACCCCCGGGAGCCCGAGATGACCCGCACCGCCACCATCCGCGCGCCGCGCGGGACCGAGCCGACCTGCGCCAACTGGCAGATCGAGGCGCCGCTCCGGATGCTGATGAACAACCTCGACCCGGAGGTCGCGGAGGACCCGGCGCACCTCGTGGTCTACGGAGGCTCGGGGAAGGCGGCGCGCTCGTGGGAGTGCTACGAGGCGATCGTCGCCACCCTCCGCCGCCTGAAGCCGGACGAGACCCTCCTCGTGCAGTCCGGGAAGCCGGTCGGCGTGTTCCGGACCCACCCCGGTGCGCCGCGCGTCCTGATCGCGAACTCGCTCCTCGTCCCGCACTGGGCGAGCTGGGAGCACTTCCGCGACCTGGAGCGCCGCGGCCTGATGATGTTCGGGCAGATGACCGCGGGGTCGTGGATCTACATCGGCAGCCAGGGGATCGTGCAGGGGACGTACGAGACGTTCGCCGAGGCGGCGCGGAAGCACTTCGACGGTTCGCTGCGGGGGAAGCTCGTGGTGACCGGCGGCCTCGGCGGGATGGGCGGCGCCCAGCCGCTGGCGGCGACGATGGCCGGCGCGACGTTCCTCGCCGCCGAGATCGATCCGGCGCGATCGCGGAAGCGGCTCGAGACGCGCTACCTCGACCACCTCGTCGACGACCTCGACGAGGCGATCCGGATGGCGCTCGACTTCCGATCGAAGGGGGAGGCGAAGTCGGTCGGATGGACCGGGAACGTCGTCGACCTCCTGAAGGAGCTGATCGCGCGCGACCTGGTGCCCGACCTCCTGACCGACCAGACGTCGGCCCACGACGCGCTGCTCGGGTACGTGCCGACCGGGATGTCGCTCGCCGAGGCGGAGCGGCTGCGCGAGGACGACCCGAAGGCGTACGTCGACCGCTCGACGGCGACGATGGCCGAGCACGTCCGCTGCATGCTCGAGCTGAAGCGGCGCGGCGCGGTGACGTTCGACTACGGGAACAACCTCCGCGGTCAGGCGCTCGAGCGCGGCGTGGACGACGCGTTCGACATCCCGGGGTTCGTCCCCGAGTACATCCGGCCGCTCTTCTGCGACGGGAAGGGGCCGTTCCGCTGGGCCGCGCTCTCCGGCGACCCGGACGACATCAAGGCGACCGACGAGGCGATCCTCGAGCTCTTCCCGGAGGACGAGGCGCTGGCGAACTGGATCCGCATGGCCGGCGAGCGGATCGCCTTCCAGGGGCTGCCGGCGCGGATCTGCTGGCTCGGCTACGGCGACCGCGCGAAGGCGGGCCTGAAGTTCAACGAGCTGGTCCGGACCGGGAGGGTGAAGGCGCCGATCGTGCTCGGCCGTGACCACCTCGACTGCGGCTCGGTCGCGTCGCCGAACCGCGAGACCGAGGGGATGAAGGACGGCACCGACGCCGTCGCGGACTGGCCGATCCTGAACGCGATGGTGAACACGGCGTGCGGCGCGACGTGGGTGTCGGTGCACCACGGCGGCGGCGTCGGGATCGGGTACTCGATCCACGCCGGCCAGGTCGTCTGCGTCGACGGAACGGAAGAGGCGGCGGGGAAGATCGAGCGCGTCCTGACCGCGGACCCGGGGATGGGGGTGATCCGACACGTCGACGCGGGGTACGAGCGGGCGGTGGAGACGGCGCGGGAGAAGGGGGTCGACGTCCCGATGCTGGATTGAGGGGGGCTGGAAACTGGGGGCTGGGGGCTGAGGGCCGGTGCGCCTGCCTCTGCGCGTGAACGTGCCCGTGCCCGGCACGCGCCGAAGTTTCCGACTGCTCGAGGCGGGGCCGCGGGTGACCGGGCCTCGGACACCGGGGAACGGGAGTGCGAGGGGGAACCGGGTCACGGGCGACCGGAAAGCCGGGCAATCGGGTATCGGGGGACCGGATTCGCGCGAACGTCCCGGTGCCCGCTCCCGTCCTCCCGGTTCTCCGGTCACCCGGCTCTCCGCGACCCGGTCTTCCTCTCCCACTCCCGTTCCCCGGCGTCCGGTCCCCGTCCCCGTCCGCCCTCGCGAGAACGATGAAAGAAGCGCTCGATGTGCGCCCTCCGTCTCCGCGAACCACACCCGCTCTGCCGGAGCCTCGCCATGCTCTCGATCGTCGTCCTCGCCTCGTTGTCGGTGATGCAGGAAGAAGTTTCCCCCGCGGAGGCGCGCCCGGTCGACGCGCTCGTCGCCGCATGCCGTCCGCTGGCGGAGGCGGAGAGCTACCGGTTCACGATGACCGTCGAGAGCGACGGCGGGCGCGGCGGCTTCGGGCCGGGCGGTCCGCAGGTCGTCGAGGGGGCGGTGGAGGTGGACGGGCCGCTCCACCTGAAGACGGAGCAGGGTGAGTTGCTCGTGCTCGGGGAGAAGGTGGCGGTGCGCGGCGAGGACGGCGCGTGGACGGCGCCGCCGGCGCGCGGGGAGCGTCCGCCCCGGGGCGAGGGGGGAGGTCGGGGCGCGCGCGGCGACGGCGGCGGGCCGCCGGAGATCGACGGCGAGCGCCCCC
>JAUIEL010000896.1 GCA_030428825.1 bacterium | reverse complement strand
CTTGCTGACGATCACCGCCAACGTCCGCTCCGGGTCGAGCCCGTCGAGCGCGAGGTGGGCGTCGATCGGATCGACGTTCGCGAGGAACCGGAGCTCGCGACCGCGCGCCGCCTTCGCGCACGCCGGGTCGGTCCGGAACGCCTCCGCCGCGAACTCGGGGCCGAGGTAGCTCCCCCCGATCCCGATCGACACGACCTGCGTCAGCTTCTTGCCGGTCGCCCCGCGCCGCGTTCCGGAGCGGACCTCCTCGGCGAACCGGCGGACCTTCCGGATCACCCGGTGGACCTCCGGCACGACGTCCTCGCCGTCGACGCGGTACTCGGTCCCGCGGGCGGCCCGGAGCGCCACGTGCATCACGGCGCGGTCCTCGGTCCGGTTGATCCGCGCGCCCCGGCGCATCGCACCGAGCTTCCGCTTCAGCCCCGCCTCGCGGCCGAGGGCGAGCAGGAGACGCACCGTCTCGGGGGTCGCGAGCTGCCGGGAGGAGTCGAGGAGGACGCCGTCGTGCTCGACGGTCATGCGCCGGCAGCGGCGCGGATCGGCCAGCAGGTCGCGGAGCGAGAGCCGCTCCACCTCACGGGCGTGGCGCTGGAGCGCCTTCCAGGCGGCGGTCGACGCGATCGACATGGACCCTCCGGGGGCTCAGGGCTCGGATCGGCGAGAGGCTACGGACGCGCGCCGGGGTTCACAACCCGGCGTCGGTCCGCGGGCGACCTTGTGCCGCCCCCCGATCGTCGGATAACGTCCCGCCGTGCCCACCCTCCCGTTCCCGAAGTCGATCTCCGTCGTCCTCCCCGCCTACGACGAGGAGGAGAACATCGGCGAGGCCGTCGACCAGTGCGTCGACTTCCTCCGCCGCGCGTTCACGACGTGGGAGGTCCTCGTCGTCGACGACGGATCGTCCGACGGGACGGCGGACGTGGTGCGGGCGCGGGCGGCCGAGGAGCCGCGCGTCCGCCCGATCCTCCACGAGCGGAACCTCGGCTACGGCGCCGCCCTCGCCCGCGGCTTCGCGGAGTCGACCGGGGATATCGTCTTCTTCACCGACGCCGACCTGCAGTTCGACGTCCGGGAGCTGAAGGACGCGGTCCCGCTCCTCGACGACCACGACGTCGTCTTCGGTTTCCGCGTCTACCGGTACGACTCGGTCCTCCGCTGCCTCCTGTCGTGGACGTACAACCGGCTGGTCCGCGTGCTGTTCGGGATCCGGGTGCGGGACGTCGACTGCTCCTTCAAACTCTTCTCGCGCCCCGTCGTCGACCGCCTCGTCCTCGAGTCGAAGGACTTCTTCGTCGACACCGAGATGGTCGCCCGGGTGGCGCGCATGGACGTCCGGACGGTCGAGAAGGGGGTTCGGCACTACCCGCGGCCGGCCGGGCACACGACGGTCCGCCCGAGCCACATCCCGAAGACGCTCTGGACGGTCGCCCGGATGTGGTGGCGCATCCGGATCGCCGGGCCGGCGTCGGAGCGAAGGGGCGACGGCGCGGGGGCCGCATGAAGGAGGTCGTCCGCGAGGAGTACGGACGCCGCGCTCGCGACCACTGGTGGTTCCGCGCCCGGCGGACGATCTTCGCCCGCCTCCTCGATCGGCAGGTCCCGCTGCGCGAGGGGGCGCGCGTCGTCGACGTCGGCCCGGGGTACGGCGTGAACGCGGAGATCCTCGCGCCGCGCGGCCGGCTCGTCGCGCTCGACCTCGATCCGGCGTCGCTCCGGGCGTGCGACGGCGCGGCCCCGGTCCGCGCGGACGCCGTGCGCCCGCCCCTCCGCCCCGGCTCGATCGACCTCCTCTGCGCCCTCGACGTGCTGGAACACCTCGACGACGACCGGGCGGCCCTCCTCGCGTGGCGCGAGGCGCTCCGACCGGACGGCCGCCTGCTCCTGTCGGTGCCGGCGTTCCCCGCGCTCTGGGGGCGGCAGGACGTCCTCTCCGAGCATCGCCGCCGCTACCGGCGCGCGCCGCTCGAGGCGCTCCTCCGCGCGGCCGGCTTCGACGTCCTCCGGTCGACGTACTTCAACACGCTCCTCTTCCCGCCGATCGCGCTGATGCGGCT
>JAUIEL010000152.1 GCA_030428825.1 bacterium | reverse complement strand
CGACGAACGCGAGGCGGCTCCCCGCCGCGCGTTCGGCGCGGATCGCGTCCCGCCCGACGAACGGGCCGCGGTCGAGGCGGACCGTCCAGCCGAGGTCGAGCTCGTCCGGGGTCGAGGTCTGGTGGTCCGCGAGGCAGTCCTTGGCCGAGGTGTAGTCGACGCCGGCGAGCACGAACCCCGCCTCGACGCGGGTCATGTCGAGCGCGTCGAGCCCGGCCGGGACGAGGCCGTGGTCGCGCCCGTGCGCCGTCAGCGCGTCCCAGACCGGGAGCGCCCGATCGTTCTCCATCCAGATCTCGTAGCCGAGGTCGCCCGTGTAGCCGGTCCGCGTCAGCTCGACCGGGTGCCCGTCGAGGACGGCACGGACGTGCCCGAAGAACGGGAGCCGGTCGAGGTCGGCGTCGGTCGAAGCGGCGAGGACGGCGCGGGAGGTCGGGCCCTGCAGCGCCAGCGCGCAGACCTCGCGGCCGACGTCCGCGATCGCCACGTCGAACCCGCGGGCGTGCCGCTCGAGCCAGGCGAACGAGGGCTCGGCCGCGGTGAGTCGATACCGGTCGTCGTCGAGCCGCGTGACGGTCCCGTCGTCGAGCAGCCGCCCGCGCTCGTCGCACCAGGTGACGTACGCGACCCGGCCGACGCGCAGGCGATCGACGTCGCGGGTCAGGACGAACGAGAGGAACCGGCCGGCGTCCCGCCCGGTGACGAGGTACTTGAACAGGGGGGTGACGTCGAGGAGGCCGCAGGCGTGGCGGTACGCGAAGTACTCGGGCGTGTGGCACGGGCCGTAGTGGCAGACCGCCAGGTAGCCGGACCAGTCCTTCCATCGGTGGCTCTCGCAGAGCGCGGAGGTCCGTTCGTGGAAGGGGGAGCGGAGCGGCATGGCAGGAGACGGTATCGAAGTGGAACGCGTTCCGGAACGCCTTTGCGTTCGCCACGGCGCCGGGGAAGGAGGCCGAGCGGAGAGGGCCGATGGCACGGTATGTCCACCGCCGACGCGGAGACCCGCCCGCGGCTCCGGTCCGGTGTCCTGTGCACGCACGGCTCGCGTGCGACACCCTCGACATCGGGCAACCGGGCGAGCGGACGCCGGGAAACGGGAGGGGGAGGGGAAGACCGGGGAACGGAAAGCCGGGATCGCGGAGAACCGGGCAACGGGGTGCGGGCGCGGACACCGGATCGGCCCCGGCCACCCGGCCACCCTCGACCCGGTCTTCCTCTCCCCTCCCGTTCCCCGGTGTCCGGTCCCCGGCTCGAAGTCGACGTGTCCCGCGCCGGCGCCTCCCTCCCGCGCGCCCGGGGCCGCGGAGAACTCCGAACCTCGAGGCCCGACCCCGGCGTCCGTCTCCCCAGCCCCCAACGCCCCGACGCGGAAACTCGCGACCGACGCCGGTCCTCCGCGTCAGCGCCCTCTCCCCTGCTCTCGTTGCTCTCCCCTGCTCTCCCCTGCTCCCTCCCCCCCCGGCACCCGCGCCACGACCCACGCGGTCGTCGGATCGTCCCCCGTGTACCCGTTCAACAGCTCGAAGCCGAGCTCTTCGTTCCACGCCTCGACGTCCTCGCGCGTGATCTCGACGCCGTGCCACGTGTCGTGCTCTTCCCCCTGCGCCGCCCACGGGGTCGTCTTCACGAGGTACTTGAACAGGCCGCCGGGCCTCAGGACCCGACGCGCCTCGGCGACGTACCGCCGGACGACGTCCTTGTCGGGGATGTGCTGGAACACGACGTAGCTCAGGACGAGGTCGAAGTGCGCGTCGGGGAACATCGCCAGCGAGCGCCCGTCGCCCGCGTGGAGGTGCGCGTTGTCGAGGCGGGCGAGGAAGGCGCGCCCCTGTTCGACCATCTCCGCCGAGACGTCGACGCCGTGGACCTCGTCGAAGATCAGCGCGAGGAACTGGACCAGCCGGCCGATCCCGCAGCCGATCTCGAGGACGCGCATGTCGCGGCGGAGCCGGGGGTGGAGCTCCTCGAGGATCCGGTAGGCGTCGCGGCAGCCGGAGAGGGAGAAGAGGACCCCGTCCGACTCGCCGGTGGCGATGTAGTGGCGCGCGTCCTCCTTCGCCCGAGCGTCCCAGTCGCGCCGCATCCGTTCGCCGATGTCGTCGGTCATGTCGCAGTCGTCCGGGGAGTGGGGGAGGAGGGGAGAGGGAGTGTACCAGCGGCCGGGGCGCGCGGACGTCGCGCTCGATCTCTCGCTCGCGCGGTACGAAGCGGCGGGGGAGACGCGCCCCCGGGCGGTCCCGTCGACGGCCGTGCTGCTCGACGTGGCGTGCCGAGGGGGGCGGCGAGACGCGGTCGGCGGCGTCCCGGCCCGCGCCCCCTCGGGCCGCTCAGACCGTGCAGACCTCGTCGCGCGTCTCGGCCTCCTCGAGCACCTCCGGTCGGACGGGGAGGCGCACGAAGAACTCCGTCCCCTTCCCGGGACGCGACTCGAACCCGATCTTCCCGCCGTGCCGCTGCACGATCACGTTGTGCGCGATCGCCAGGCCCTGGCCGGTCCCCTGGCCGACCTCCTTGGTCGTGAAGAACGGCTCGAAGACGCGGTTCTCGATCGACGCCGGAATGCCGCCTCCCGTGTCCGAGATCCGCACCTCGACCCAGTCCGGGTCGAGCGCGCGCGTCGTGACCGTGATCTCGCCGCGCTCGCCGGAGTTCTCGTCCACGACGTCCGCGATCGCGTGCGCGGCGTTCACGATCAGGTTGAGGAAGACCTGGTTCAGCTCGCCCGGCAGGCAGACGACGTCGGGGAGGGCGTCGTCGTAGTCGGTGCGGAGCGTCGCGACGTACTTCCACTCGTTCGTCGAGACGAGGACCGTCGACTCGAGGCACGCGTTCAGGTCGGCGGGGGTCTTGTCCTCGCTCGACGGGTGCGAGCACTCCTTCATCGCGCGGACGATGCGGGCGATCTGCGTCAGGCCGCCGAGGCTCTGCTCGACCGCGCGAGGGATCTCGTCCAACAGGTAGTCGAGGTCGGCGTCGTCGAGCCGCGCCTTCAGCTCGTCCGCCGACACGGCCTCCCCGGCGTCCGCCGACTTCCGCAGCGTGGTCAGCACGCCGGCGAGGTCGCGGACCGCCTCCTCGAGGAACCGGACGTTGTCGCTGACGTACTGGGTCGGCGTGTTGATCTCGTGCGCGACGCCGGCCGCGAGCTGGCCCATCGCCTCCAGCCGGCGGCTCTGCTCGAGCTCGTGGACGAGGAAGCGACGCTCGGCGGCGGCGCGGTGCCGCTCCATGGAGTAGCGGAGCGCGCGATCGAGCCCGCGGTCGGTCATGTCCTTCTTGACGAGGTAGTCCTGCGCGCCCTTGCTGACCGCGAGCTGCGCCATCGACTCGTCGGCGAACGGCGCGAGCACCACGATCGCGGCCTCGGGCCACCGGGCGAGCGCGCGGTCGAACGTCTCGAGCCCCGTGCATCCGGGGAAGACCTGGTCGACCAAGATGAGGTCCCAGGCGTCGTCGTCCGGCCGGGCGAGGGCCTGGTCGAGGTCGTGCTCGATCGTCACCTCGAAGCAGGAGCACGCGTGCCGGAGCTTCTCCGCGAAGGTGCGGGCGTCTCGCGGGTCGCTCTCGATCAGGAGGATCCGCATCGTGCCGTCGGCGAAGTCCGGCGTCATCGCTCGATCCTCGTCCCGGCGGGGTGCGCGGTCTGGAGCTCGAGGTCGACGTCGGGCGCCGCGCGGCGGACGCGGAACTTCTCCTTCGGCAGCAGACCGAGGTCGGCGTAGTTCCGGAGCCGCATGAGGGAGCTCGCGGTCAGCTCGTGCCCGCGCGGCGCGATCAGGACCTGCTTGCCGTTCTCGTGGACCTCCTCGTCGAGCACCATGCCGGGCTCCATGTCGTCGAACGAGCGCAGGATCGAGACGGAGGCCGGGCGATGGGTCTCGACGGTCTTGAGCGCGTTCAGGACCTTCAGGTTGAACCGAGGGAGGTCCTCGTGGAGCGCCTCGAGCGCCTGCTCCGGCGTGGCGCCGAGCGAGACGAGCTCCTCGTACTCGAGGACGGCGGCGAGGACGCGGCTCCCCATGCGGATCTCCACCGGCGCGTTAGAGATCGTCTTCGAGTCGGCCCGCTGGAGGGCGACGATGTCGGCGACCGGCTTCAGGCGCGGGATGCACGCGATCAGGTCGTAGGCGACCTGGGGGTGGCGCTCGAGCATCGTGAGCTGACCGTCGGGGAGCGTCTCGCCGCACGCGATCCGCTCGAGGACGTCGTGGGGGACGGCGACGCATCCGACCTGCGACAGCAGGGCGGCGGTCTCGTACATCCACTTGTTCTTCAGGCCGAGCTCGCGGACGATGTGGCGGACGTAGTTCCGCGCCCGGGTCGCGCGGCCGAACGCGACGGGGTTCGAGATGGCGAGCACGTCGGCCAGCATCCGCACCGCGCCGGTGACCGTCTGCTCGAGGACCAGCCGTTCGGCGTTCCGCATCCGGTACTGGTCGATCGCCGCCTCGACGACGGTGCGGAACAGGTCGGGCTCGCACGGCTTCGAGAGGAACCGGAAGATCTGCCCCCGATTGACGGCGTCGATCGCGGTCGACTGGTCGGTCTGCCCGGTGAGGAGGACGCGCGAGGTGTCCGGCGACAGCTCCCCGACCCGCTCCAGGAGCTCGGCGCCGTTCATGCCCGGCATGTTGTAGTCCGAGACGATGGCGGCGAACGGGCCGTCGTTCCGCACCTTCTCCAGCGCCTCCTCGGGGCTCGTGGCCGAGTCGAGGTCGAACGCCTTCCGGTGCTGGCGACGGAGGCCCTGGATGATCGCCGGCTCGTCGTCGACGAGGAGCACCCGGCGTGACTCCACACTGCTCATTCCCGTTCTCCTTCGTTCATTGGGGGTTGCCGACGGCTCGCTCGTGCTCTCGTTCGACGAGCTCGCGCCAAGCCGGGATCTTCTCGAGGACGCCTTGGCGCTCGAGCAATTCGAGCTCCATCTCCGCGGACGTCTCGTCGACCGCCTCCGCGGCGAGCGCCTGAGCGACGTGGACGGCGGTGAGGACGTCGAACTCGTCCGCGTGGCCGACCGCGGACGGTCGGTGGTGGTGGGCGACCGCCTCGACGACCGGGTACGGCATGCCCCAGACCCCGAGGAGGTACGCCCCGACCTCCGCGTGGCTGACGCCGAGGACCTCGCGCTCGACCTCCAGGCGGGGCCGTTCGGTCGCGGCCGCCTCGCGGCTCACGCGCTCGAAGGTCTCCGGCGCGTGCGTGGCGAGGATCAGCTCTCCCACGTCGTGCAGCATGCCGCCGAGGAACGCGAGGTCCGCCGCGTGCTTGTCGTCGAACATCTGCCGCGCGACGCGGCCGGCGAGGACCGCCTCCGTCTGCTCCTTCTCGATCGAGAAGGAGCGCGAGGCGCCGGTCTCGAACTGCCGGAACACCTCCGCGGTCAGGGCGAGGTCCTGGATCGTCTGGACGCCGAGGTAGTTGACGGCCTGGGAGACGCTCGAGACCTCGCGCCGGAGCCCGAAGTAGCTGGAGTTCGTGATCTGGAGCAGCTTCGCCGTGATGCCGGGATCGCTCTCGACGATCTCGGCCACGTGCTGCATGTCGACCTCCGGTTCGGCGAGCGCGTGCAGGAGCTCCCGGTAGATGCGCGGCATGACGGGGAGGTCGCCGATCGGGCCGAGGAGGTCGACCAGCGCGCGGTTCGCGAGCAACGCCTCGAGGCGCCGGCTCCGCTCGATCACCTGCTCCAGCACGCCCGCCTCGCACGGCTTCGACAGGTACTGGTGCGAGACCGTGACGCTCCGCATCGTCGCCGCCCGGTCGGCATACCCGCTGAGGACGATGCGGACCGCTCCGGGGGTCCGCTCCTTCACCTCCTTCAGCAGCGCCGAGCCGTCGAGTCCGGGCATCCTCATGTCCGACACGACGACGTCGAACGGCTCCCGATCGATGGCGAGCAGCGCCTCCTCGCCCGACTCGACGAACTGCATGTCCCACTCGTGCCGCCTCGACCGCAGCATGCGCCGGAGACCGCCGAGGATCTCCGGCTCGTCGTCGACGAACAGGACGCGCAGCTTCTCGCCGATCGCCGTCGCGGAACTTCCCTCGGATTCCATGGGTGGTTCGCCTCTTCCCGACCCGGTGGTCTCTTCCACGCCTCTTTTCCCCGAGCACCCGTGCCTCGATCGGGCGATCGGGGCGTCGCACTTGACGGGTTCGAACGGCGAGGTCGCGATCCGGCGCGCGGCCTTGGCGGAGCTGTTTCAGTTCCGCGACGAAAGGGGGCTTTCGCCGTGCGTCGACGTCGGCCTCTCGCCCCGTGGCGTAACGGCGCGGCTTCCTCCGGGCTTCTCCCACGATGCGATCACGCTCCGCTCGACTCGTCCCGTTCGTCGCCGGCCTGCTGTCGGCGCTCCCGTCGTCGTCGTCGCCCTGGCCGGGGTTCCGCGGCCCGAACGGATCCGGCGTGGGGGACGCCGTCGGCCTGCCGGTCCGCTTCGGGCCGGAGGAGAACCTCGCCTGGCGGACCGAGGTCCCGTTCGGGCGCTCGTCGCCGGTCCTCACGGAGCGGGCGGTGGTGGTCACCGGGGCGGACGACGAGCACCTCCACGTCGTCGCGCTCGACCGGGGGACGGGGGCGCGGCTCTGGTCGAGGGCGCTCGCGCGGGCCCGGACCGAGGAGGTCCATCCCGCGAACGACTCGGCGACGCCGACGCCGGCGACCGACGGTCGGAACGTCTTCGTCTTCTTCCCCGAGCTCGGGCTCGTCGCGTTCGACGAGGCCGGGGACGAGCGGTGGCGGGTCCCGCTCGGCCCGTTCGTGAACCACTACGGGATGTCGGCGTCGCCGGTGCTCGCCGGCGACACGTTGATCCAGCTCTGCGACCAGCAGATCGGGTCGTTCCTGCTCGCCGTCGACGCGGAGACGGGGGAGGAGCGGTGGCGGGCCGACCGGAGCGACACGGTCGAGTCGTTCACGACGCCGGTCCTCGTCCCGGGCGAGGAGCCGACCCGGGTGGTGGTCTCCGGTTCGTTCCGGGTGTCGGCGTACTCGGTCGAGACGGGGCGCGAGGAGTGGCGGCGGCCGGGCTTCGCTTACAGCCCGATGCCGAGTCCGAGCGTGGTCGGCGGGACGCTGTTCGTCTGCTCGCCGCATCCGCCCGAGTTCCCGATGCCGGAGTACGACGCGCTCCTCGCGCGGCACGACGCGGACGAGAGCGGGGCGCTGATCGCCGCCGAGATGGAGGGGAGCCACCTCCACTTCGGGTGGCTCGACGCGGACAAGGACGGGCTCCTGCGGCGGGGGGAGTACGAGTTCGCCCGCGCCGGCATGCGGTCGGAGGAGTACGGGCTCGTCGCGCTCGAGCTCCGCGGCGAAGAGGCGCCGCTCGAGCGGTGGCGCGTCCGCCGGGGGCTGCCGTTGATCTCGTCCCCGTTGGTCCACGACGGCGTCGTCTACCTGGCGAAGGACGGGGGGGTGCTGACCCTCCTCGACGCGGAGGACGGCGGCGTGCTCGAGAGACGACGACTCCCGGGCGCGATCGGTCCGTGCTATCCGTCCCCGGTCGCCGCGGACGGCCGGGTCTTCGTCCCCTGCAACGCCGGGAGCATCGCGGTCCTCGCCGCGGGGGGCGACGGCGAGCTGCTCGCGACGAACGACCTCGGCGAGGAGTGTCTCGCCAGCCCGGCGATCGGCCGCGACTCCCTCTTCGTCCGGACCGCCGCGGCCGTCTACCGGTTCCGCGAGGGCGGCTGATCCGGGGAGGGATTCGCCGAGCGGCGGGCGATCCGATCGAGGCCGTCCCGCGCGCGGGCCTGCAGCTTCGCGCTCCAGTACGGGCTCCCGTCGAGGTCCTCGGCGGCGCGGGCGAGGCTCTCGCGCGCCGCGTCGAGGCGTCCCGCGCGCTCCTGCACCTCGCCGAGCAGCAGCAGCGCCTGATGGACCAGGCCGGGGTCGGTCTCGTCGTCCCGTCCGTACAGTTCGATCGCCTCCGCGTACCGCTCCTCGGCGACGTCGAGCTCGCCCCCCTGGTCCGCCACCCGGGCGAGAAAGAGGACGCACTGGGCCGCGCGGCGGAGGTTGTCGAGGCGGTTCCAGGTCTCGAGCGCCCGCCGGAGCTGATCGCGCGCGTCGGCGAACCGGCCGAGCTGCTGGTACGACCGGCCGAGGTTCGTGCGGACCTGCGCGATCGAGGCGTGCCCGTCGCCGAACCGGTACGCCATGATCCGGAGCGCCTCGCGCATCCTGCCGATCGCGGCCTCGTGCTCCCCGTCGGCGGCGAGGGTGAGCCCCCAGGTGTTCATCACGCGGGCGAGGCCGTCGTCGTACTCGTCCCCGTGTTCGCGGCACTCCCGGGCGATCCGGTCGAGGACCGCGTTCGCGTCGGCGAGGTCTCCCCGCGCGCGCGATTGGGTCGCGACCTCGATGGCCGCGTCGACCGTCAGCTCGTCCGCAGGCGGGAGGTGGTCGCGCGCGTACCGGAGCGCCTCCGTCGCCGACGTCCACGCCGCGTGGTCGCCGAGCATCCCGAGGGCGTGGGAACGAGCGTTGTACAGGCTCGCCCGCAGGCGGACGGAGCGCGGGTCGTCGGTGGAGAGGAGGGACTCGGCCCGGTCGATCACGTCGAGGGCGGCCTCGTGCTCCTCCAGGTGGTTCCGGGTCACCGCGATCTGGCCGAGGACGAGCGCGCGGACGTACGCCTCGCCGGGGATCGCCTCGGTCGCCGCGAGCGCCTCGTCCAGCTCCTCGGCCGCCGCCTCGGGCCGCGACTGTTCGCGCAGGTTCCTCGCGAGGTCGACCTGCGCCTCGATCGAGGCGACCAGCTCGACCCGGCGCCGCTCCGCCGCGCCGTGCTGGCGGACGCCGTATGCCGCCGCGGCGGCCGCGACCAGCAGGGCGATCCCCGCGGCGACCGCGAACGGATGACGCCGGAGCTGACGGGCGACGCGGAGGAGCGGGTGGAGACGCCGGGCCCGGATCGGCAGCCCGCGCCGGTGCAGGTCGAGGTCGGCCGCGAGGTCGAGCGCGCCGGCGTACCGCTCGCGCGGGTCCTTGGCGAGACACTTCAGGGTGATCGTGTCGAGGTTCCCCGCGATCGCGCGGCGGGCGGTGCCGGTCTCGAGCCGGCTCGGCGGCAGCGGGTCCTGCTCGAGGATCGCCATCTCCAGCTCGTGCAGCCCGCCGTCCCCGACCCGCCACGGCTTCTCGCCGGTCAGGAGCTGGTACAGGAGCACGCCGAGCGCGAAGACGTCGGTCGACTGATCGACCTCGGCGCCGCGCACCTGCTCGGGGGCGGCGTACTCCGGCGTGAACAGCCGATGGCCGGTCCGGGTGAGCGGGCCGCCGGGCGTCGCCTCCGGGTCGGCCGGACGCGAGATCCCGAAGTCGAGGAGCCGCGGCGCGCCGTCGTCCCGGACGAGGATGTTGTTCGGCTTCAGGTCGCGGTGGATCACGCCGCGCCCGTGGGCGTGCACCACCGCGGAGAGGACCCGCTGGAACAGCTCGAGCCGCTCGTCGAGATCGAGGCCGCGCTCCTCGCAGTACCGGTCGAGCGGGCGGCCGTCGACGTACTCCATCACCAGGTACGGCGTGCCGTCCGGCGTCTTGCCGCCGTCGAGCAGGCGCGTGATGTAGGCGTGGTCGAGCTGCGCGAGCGTCTGCCGCTCGCGTTGGAACCGGGCCACGAGCTCCTCGCCGCCGAGGTGCGGCTTCAGGAGCTTCACCGCGACCTGCAGCTCGAACTCGCCGTCGACGCGCCGGGCGAGGTGGACCTCGCCCATGCCGCCCTCGGCGATCGGGCGGACCGTCTCGTACGGCCCGAACCGGCGGGACGGCGGATCGGACGCCGGCCCGCCCCCCCGGTCGTTCGCGAGCAGCCGCTCGATCCGCGCCCGCAGCGAGGGGGCGTCGGCCCCGATCGCCTCCAGCCGCGCGCGCCGCGCCGCCGGCTCGAGCTCGACGAGGTCGAGGAACAGCTCGCGCGCCTTCTCCCAGTCGTGGTCGCCTTCGGTCGTCTTCATGTCGCCCGGAGGGGGGGCTTCGCCGCGTAGAGTCTACCGTGCCTCTCGACGGCCGCGCCCCGAGGCGGGATCTCTCGTGTCGACGAACGAAGGGGGCTCCGACGGCTCGCCTCGCCCGGGGGGTATCATCCGAGGATCGCTCGCGGGCGGAGCTGCAGGGTCATGGTTCGAGTCGACGTCGAGGCGACGCGGGCGGAGGACGGCGCGCCGATCGAGGACGCGTCGGCCGCGCTCTACCGAGTCGAGGGCGGCCGGTCGCGCCTCGTGGATCGGGTCCGGACGGACTCGCGCGGACGGGGGACCCTTCGGGACGACGGAGCGGGGGGGGCGCAAATCGATCGCTTCGTCGTGGTCCGGGCTCCCGGACGCGCGCCGCGGCCGCCGGACCCGATCTCGGCGACCGGGCCGACCACCGGCGCCGTCACGGTCGACGCGATCCTCGGTCCGGGGCGGACCTTCGCGGGCGTCGTCCGCGACGCCGATGATGCTCCGGTCCCGGGCGTCGCGATCAAGGCGACGTGTGCGCGGGGAGGCTCCACCGGATCCGCGAACGTCGGGAGCCAGTTCTGGGAAGGGCAGACTCCGTTTCGCTTCCCGGATCGCAGCCGGACGGACGACGCCGGTCGGTTCGAACTGCTCGACGTCGACGCGCGCGTGGAGTCGGGAGCGACGATCGTGCTGACGACGCACCACCCGGGGTACGGGATGACGTCGAGGTCCAGCGTGGAGCATCTCGCGGCGTCGGCGGGCGGAGTCGTGAGCGTCGACCTCGTCGTCGACCGAGGCAGGACCGTCCGCGGGGACGTCGTCGACGGGGAGGGGGGGCCGGTCCGCGGCGCGCGAGTCTCCGTGCACCCGACGACCCCGACCTTCTTCGTCGATCAGCGGCGCGTGGAGACGGACGACGCGGGGCGGTTCGAGGTGACGGCCCTGCCGAAGGATCGCGTGACGCTTCGCATCGCGGCCGTCGGCCACGAGGCCGTCAAGGAGCGGATCGATCTCCGCGCCTCCGACGTGGAGACGCGTCACCGCCTGAGCCGGGGCGCTCGCGTCGCGGGCACCCTGCTGAGAACCGATGGATCCCCAGCGTCCGGCGAGCGGCTCGGTCTGCTCGACGAAGAGAGGAGGCAGCTCGCCGACGCGTCCGCGGACGCGGACGGGAGGTTCTCGTTCGGCGGCGTCGGGGCCTCGTTCGCCGGCGGCTGGATCGTCCACTCACCTCGTGGGTCCGAGCGCGTCGATCGGGCGCGCGAGGACATCCGGATCCGCAAGCGTCCTCCCGCGCTCGTCCGCGTCCGTCTCGTCGACGAGCCGACCGGGGAACGGATCGAGGCCCCGACCGACTTCGGCGGGCGATTCGTGGCCGGAGCGAGCTGGCTTCAGGGGTGGACGGGGAGTCGCTCCGACTTCGACGAGAGCGGAACGGCCGAACTCGGCGTCGATCCCCGGGGGCCGGTGGAGCTCGACGTCCGGGTCGACGGGTACCTGCTCCGCTCGGTCGGTTTCGACGCGGCCCGCGCCGTGGAGGCCGGCGGCATCGAGGTCCCGCTGACGCCCG